>NZ_JALDUM010000001.1:793796-1003614 GCF_023109515.1 Streptococcus mitis | reverse complement strand
GGCAACTGGGAAAAAGAAGGCAACATCAAAGGCCCTAAAGGGGACAAAGGTGAACGTGGAGAAGATGGTAAGACTCCAGAAGTAACTGTAACTCCAGGTAAAGATGGTCATAGTACCGACATTACATTCACTGTTCCAGGTAAAGATCCAGTTACAGTAAATGTTAAGAACGGAGAAAATGGTCTGAACGGTAAAACTCCAAAAGTTGATTTGCTTCGTGTCGAAGGACAAAACGGAAATCCATCTCATACAATTGTGACATTCTATACTGATGAAAACAATGATGGTAAGTACACTCCAGGAACTGATGAACTTCTAGGTTCTGAAATGATTAAAGATGGTGCTAAAGGTGCGGACGGACGTGATGGTAAATCATTGCTTACTGTCAAAGATGGCAAAGAAACTAAAGTTTACCAAGAAGATCCAGCACATCCAGGTCAACCATTGAATCCTGAAAAACCTCTTGCAGTTATTAAAGATGGAGTGGACGGTGTCTCTCCAACAGTAACAGCTGTTCGTAAGGATGAAGAAGGGCATAAGGGTGTAGAAATCACGGTGGATAACCATGATGGTTCACAACCAACTACAGTCTTTGTTCAAGATGGTGCTAAGGGAGAAACTGGTGCAACCGGTCAGGATGGACAAACTCCTACAATCACTACTCAACGTGGACAAGATGGCCAAAGCACTCTTGTAACTATCACAACACCAGGTAAAGATCCAGTAACCTTTACAGTGAAAGATGGTAAGAATGGTAAAGATGGACGTACACCATTTATTGACTTAAATGCATTGGTGGAAGCAGTTAGAAGAGGTGTTGGATCAACTTCTAATTCACAACCTTCTGGAACATCAAGAAGTGCAAGAAATAGAAGAGCATTACCAGATGGAGATAGAAGTGCAACTGAGTCATCAGAAACAGTACAACCAACAACTACAGATTCAACAGGTACGCAACCAGAAACTACAGATTCACAACCAGTAAATGGTACTCGTATTACAGCATACTATGATAATAATGGTAACGGTAAATACGATCCAGGTGTGGATGAATTAATTGGTACAAGTGATATCTTGAATGGTACAAATGGACGTAATGGTACAGATGGAGCTTCTGGTACAAATGGACGTAACGGTGCTGAATTACTAAGTGGAGTTACTGCCCCAACTGCTAAGGATGGTAAAGACGGTGATACTTATATCGACGCCAATACAGGTGATGTTTACAAGAAAGAAAATGGTTCTTGGAACAAGATTGGTAATATCCGTGGACCTCAAGGAGTAGCCGGTGAAAAAGGCGACAAAGGTGAAAAAGGTGAAAAAGGTGAAAACGGAGCTAATGGAGCAGACGGTAAATCACCAGTTGTAAATGTAACGGACAATGGAGATGGAACACACTCTATTACTGTTAGAAACCCTGATGGTTCTGAATCAACAACTAAAGTTAAAGATGGTAAAGACGGTAAAACTGCCAATATCACTACAACAGAAAATCCAGATGGAAGTCACACAATTACTGTAACAAATCCAGATGGAACAACTAAAGAAACAGTTGTTAAAAACGGTAAAGACGGTAAGACTCCAAAAGTTGAAGTAACGGATAACGGAGACGGAACTCATACTGTTAAAGTTACAGATGGAGACGGTAATGTTACCAACGCTATCATCAAAGATGGTAAAGATGGTAAAGCTGCAACAGCAACAACTACTGAAAACCCAGATGGAAGCCACACAGTAACAATTACTAACCCAGACGGAACTAAGAATGAGTTTGTTGTTAAGAATGGACGTGACGGTGTTGACGGACGTACTCCAACCGCATCTGTTCGTGATAACGGAGACGGAAGTCATACAATCGTTATTACAAATCCAGAAGGTGTGACAACTGAAACCACAGTTCGTGATGGTAAATCACCAAAAGTTACTATAACTGATGAACAAAATGGAACTCATAAGATCTCAGTTCTAAATGGTGATGGAACAACTACTGAAACAATCATTAAAGATGGTAAATCACCAGTAGCAACAGTTAGAGATAACCATGATGGTACTTACACTATCCGTGTAGAAAACGGTAATGGTACTGTTTCTGAAACCACAGTTCGTGACGGTAAATCACCAACTGCTAAGGTTGTGGATAACGGAGATGGCACTCACACTATCACAGTTGTGAACTCAGACGGAACAACTACAACAACAACAGTTCGTGATGGTAAAGAACCAAAACTTGAAGTTATTGATAACAACAATGGTTCACATACTATTAAAGTGACAGGTGCTGATGGTAAAGAAACTACAACTACAATCTTTGATGGTAAATCACCAAAAGTTTCTGTTGAAGATAATGGTGATGGTAGTCATACAATCACAATCATCAATTCTGATGGAACTGTGACAAAAACAGTTATTAAAGATGGAAAAGATGGTAGAGATGGACGTGATGGTCGAGACGGCAAAGACGGAAAATGTGGATGCCAAGACAAACCAGTAACACCATCAAATGACAAACCAGTTCCTCCAACACGTAATGTGCCAGAAGGACCAACGTTTGCAATGCCAGAACCACCAGTTCATGAATTGCCAGAATTCAACGGTGGTGTGCCAGGAATGCCAGAAGTTCATGAATTGCCAGAATTTAACGGTGGAGTACCAGGTATGCCTGAAGTTACTGAAGTACCAGAATTAGATATTCCAACAGTACCAGTACAACCAACACCAAATGTACCGGTTAAACCTGTACCAGTACAACCAACACCAAATGTACCGGTTAAACCTGTGCCAGCGCAACCAACACCAAATGTACCGACACCAGAAGTGCCAGTACAACCAACTCCAGTTGTTCCAACACCAGAAGTACCGGTTAAACCAGTACCAGCGGTTCCAGAACAACCAGTAGTACCAACACCGGCTCAACCAGCAACTCCAGTAAATGCTAACCCAGTAGTACCAACTACAGTTAAAGAAAACCATGGGGACAAATTACCAGAAACTGGAAGCCAATCTGATTATATCTCTGTTCTTCTAGGTAGCGGTATTCTATTGAGCCTATATGTAGGTCGAAGAAAAGAAGATTAATCAGCCAAAAGCAGTCACTAATTTCTCGAAAGAAGATGATAAGTGATAGATCTCGGATGAAAGAATATTCTTAGAACGATTTTCCATGATGGAAAAGACTGCAAAAAACCTTGAGTGGTAACGCTCAAGGTTTTTTTGGATGGGTGATGTTTGTCTGAAAATCTTGATTGAGTCTAAAAATGCCACCCTATTAGGTGGCGATAATTGATTTAGACTTTTAAAAATGCTTTATTTTTTACTGAATTGCTGCGAGCAAGTCTTGAGCTTGTTTTTCAATTGAGTTTAGGATTGTTTCTTCTAGAACTAATTTTCCGTCTGCCCAGGCAGAGTCGTTGACACGTGCAGCAGTGAAATCACCAACGACTTGTGTACGGATAAATGGCAAGAGGTCTTTATAGATAGCGAAAAGTTGATCGTGACCTGCATTGGCTACAGATGATACGGTGACAAACTTGTCTTGAAGAGCAGAAGCGCCACGTGTATCAGATAAGTCAAGGGCACGAGATAGCCAGTCAAGCAAGTTTTTCACTGTTCCAGGGATAGAGAAGTTGTAGACTGGAGAGAAGATCCAGATGGCATCCGCAGCGAGAACCGCTTCGCGAGCAGCCGCTACAGCTGGATGTGTTGGAACTTCCAAATCTTGGCTGAAGAGAGGAAGGGCTGAATAATCAAGGTAGCTAACTTCCGCTTTACCAGCAAGTGCTTTCTCAGCTTCGAGGGCCATTTGGTGATTGAAAGAGCCTTGACGTAGTGATCCGATGATAAATAATACTTTTTTAGACATGATGTGTCTCCTTTTTCTTAAACTTCCGAGAACTCTCTCGTTGTTATAAAATATATTACAACAAAACAAAGGGACTTGCAAGAAATCTGCTCAGAGTTTATTTGAAAATTATAAAATTACAGAAGCTCTAGTCAGTTGTCACTGGAAAAGTAAGAACTGTTTCTCTTAGATTATGGGTTTCATTTGATTTTCGAAGAGTATTTCTATATTCTCTTGTAATATGATGACATAAGTGCTAAAATAAACAAGAAAACTCGCAATAGAAACCGCAGAACAGCTATTTTCCGGTATCATTTCATGAAAAATTAAACAAAAATAATGGCATTTCAAGAATGCTTCTAAAAGGGGTGGAGATCATGTAAGACACAGATTAACAAGTGACAGACAAAAGAAATACGAATACACTTGTTAAGGAGAAAAGATGTTAATAAGAAATTATCGGAAAAATAT
The DNA here is from genome assembly GCF_023109515.1 of Streptococcus mitis. Classification (GTDB taxonomy): domain Bacteria; phylum Bacillota; class Bacilli; order Lactobacillales; family Streptococcaceae; genus Streptococcus; species Streptococcus mitis_CS. The sequence continues at coordinate 999,305 of NZ_JALDUM010000001.1, read as the reverse complement.
TGGCCTGATGGCCGGAGTTGAGTTTTTTGCTTTTTTAGGGATTACCAGCTTTTGGATTCTCTTTCTCAGTCAAAACGGAATGTCTCTTTGGCAGATTGGACTTCTGGAGAGTATTTTTCATACTACCAGTCTTCTCTGTGAAATTCCATCTGGAATGATGGCTGATCGCTATTCCTATAAGACCAACCTTTATTTAAGTCGTATAGCAGGAATTATGTCTTCTATTCTCATGTTGGCTGGGCAGGGAAATTTTTGGATTTATGCGCTAGCTATGGCTGTGAGTGCCTTGTCTTATAATTTTGATTCGGGGACGAGTGCAGCAATGGTTTATGATTCAGCTGTGGAGGCTGGGCTGAAGGAGCGCTATCTATCCATTTCAAGCTTTATGTCAGGAGTAGCCGAAGGAACTCGGTCTTTGGGGACAGTTTTGGCAGGATTTTTTGTCCATGGTCAATTGCACCTGACCTACTATATCATGATTGCCACTTCTATCATAGTTCTTTTCCTGATTTGGATGCTGAAAGAACCCAGTGTCAAGCTAGAAAAAGCTGATAGTGTGACCATGAAACAGATTATTTGGACTGTTAAGGAAGAGTTGGAGCGAAATCCCATGCTCTTCAACTGGATGATTTTGTCTCAGATTGTTGGTACACTCATGTGCATGTTTTATTTTTACTATCAAAATCAGTTACCAGATTTAAGTAGTTGGCAAATTTCAGCAGTTATGCTACTTGGAAGTCTCTTGAATATCGTTGCAGTCTATCTAGCGAGTAAGATTGGAAAGAAATATGCTGCCTTGAAGATTTTCCCTATTCTCGTCCTGCTGACTGGAGTTACCTACCTGCTGTCCTACTTTGGAACACCTCTAATCTATATTTTGGTTTATTTGATTAGTAATGCTCTATATGCTCTTTTTCAGCCGATTTTTGACAATGATTTGCAAGAGCGGCTCCCAAGTGAAGTAAGGGCAACCATGCTAAGTGTCTACTCTATGATGTTTAGCCTAAGTATGATTGTGTTCTTCCCGCTGACAGGGTGGTTGATTGACAATTTAGGCTTTGTGATAACATTTCTTTATCTGGGATTATTTTTAGTCTTGATTAGCCTTCTACTGCCTGTCTTTTTAGGAAAAATGGCTAAAAGAATGGATGATAAAGTGATTCCATAAATCAAAAAAATTACGAAAACTTGAGTGCCAAGCTCAGGTTTTTTAATAGGTTGATTTTGGAGCTGCCTTTACTTTTCTTGCTCGGTTTTAATCAAGAAAAATCTGTTTTGTTTGAAGGAAGAAATAAAGTGCGTTTGTTCCTATATTCACTTGTAATAAAGCCCAATAGATGGTAAAATAGACGAGTGAAAAAAAGACAAAATAAAGCAAAAAATAATCTACTGTGGCAGTATGGTCTAGGGATGACGATTTTGTTTGTGGTTATCAGTGCTTCCTTTCTGTATCTGGTTTCTCTTAGCATGAAACCCTATCAAACAGCTAAAACTGAAGGAGAAAAATTAGCTCAGCAGTATGCAGGATTAGAGCAGGCTGATCAGGTTGATTTATACAATGGCTTGGAATCTTATTACAGCGTTCTTGGTCGTAATAAACAGCAAGAAGCACTTGCTGTCCTGATTGGTAAAGATGACCATAAGATTTACGTTTATCAGCTAAATCAGGGTATTTCACAAGAAAAAGCAGAAGCGGTTTCTAAGGAAAAAGGAGCTGGCGAGATTGACAAGATTACCTTTGGCCGTTATCAAGACAAGCCAATCTGGGAAGTTAAGTCAGGAACTAATTTTTATCTAGTAGATTTTGAAACAGGAGCATTGGTCAATAAGGAGGGCCTATGAAATTATCCAACCGTGTTTTAGAAATGGAAGGAAGTGTCACTCTAGCTAGTGATGCGAGAGCAAAAAATTTAAAAGCTCAAGGTAAGGATGTCCTTTTCTTGACCTTGGGACAGCCAGATTTTCACACCCCTGAAAATATTCAGGATGCAGCAGTTAAAGCTATTCGAGAAGGACAGGCTTCCTTCTATACAGTAGCTTCAGGTCTACCAGAATTAAAAGCTGCAGTGAATACCTACTTCGAGCGCTACTATGGCTATTCTGTCGCAAGTAACGAGGTTACCTTTGCTACAGGTGCCAAGTTCTCCCTCTATACTTTCTTTATGGCTGTAATCAATCCTTTAGATGAGGTTATTATTCCAACTCCATACTGGGTTAGTTATGGAGATCAGGTCAAGATGGCAGAAGGGATTCCAGTCTTTGTTCAAGCTAAAGAAGACAATGATTTTAAAGTCACGGTGGATCAACTAGAACTAGTTAGGACAGATAAAACAAAGGTTTTGGTTCTCAATTCACCATCTAATCCGACTGGTATGATCTATACTCGTGAAGAATTACTAGCTATCGGAAATTGGGCAGTTGAGCATGACATTCTGATTTTAGCAGATGATATATACGGTCGCCTTGTTTATAATGGAAATGAATTTGTTCCAATCTCAAGTCTATCAGAAGCAATTCGTAAGCAAACTATTGTTATCAACGGTGTATCTAAAGCCTATGCCATGACGGGTTGGCGAGTTGGTTATGCGGTAGGTAATCCTGAAATCATTGCAGCTATGAGTAAATTGACGGGACAAACAACTTCAAATTTGACATCTGTTTCTCAATATGCGGCTATTGAAGCCTTAACAGGACCACAGGAGTCTGTTGATATCATGCGTCAGGCTTTTGAGGAGCGTCTCAATACCATTTATCCGCTATTATGTGAGGTCCCAGGTTTTGAAGTCGTTAAACCACAAGGAGCTTTCTATCTCTTCCCAAATGTAAAAAAAGCCATGGAGATGAAAGGTTATACAGATGTGACTGACTTTACAACAGCTATTCTTGAGGAAGTTGGTTTGGCACTCATAACAGGAGCTGGCTTTGGAGCGCCAGAAAATGTCCGCCTCAGCTATGCGACAGACCTAGACACGCTTAAAGAAGCAGTTAAACGTTTGAAAGCATTTATGGGTAGTGAGAATGATTGATCATTTTGAAATTAAGGTAAAGGATTTACAAATTTCAGAAGGATTTTATAGGAGTTTTCTCGCCCCTTTGGGCTATAAATTGGCTTTTAAAACTACTTCTCTAATCAGTTTTCTTGCCCCAAATAGCCCTCATCCTGGTGGTGACTTTTGGTTAGCTCAGGGGACGCAAAATCCTATTCACTTTGCTTTCTTAGCAGAAAATAAGGAAGAGGTTCAAGCTTGTTATGAGGCTGGCTTAGAGGCAGGTGGGCTAGACAATGGTGCTCCTGGTTATCGCAGTGAGCATCCGATTTATTATGCTGCTTTTATGATTGATCCAGATGGGAACAATATAGAGGTGGTTTGCCATAAAGAATAAAAAAGAAAAGGAAAAATAATGACAAAACGTGTAACGATTATTGATGTAAAAGACTATGTTGGTCAAGAAGTGACGATTGGTGCTTGGGTTGCCAACAAATCAGGAAAAGGAAAAATCGCCTTCTTGCAATTGCGCGATGGAACAGCCTTCTTCCAAGGTGTGGCCTTTAAACCAAACTTTGTAGAAAAATTTGGTGAAGAAGTGGGGATTGAGAAGTTTGATGTCATCAAACGCTTGAGCCAAGAAACGTCTGTCTATGTGACAGGTATTGTCAAAGAAGACGAACGTTCTAAGTTTGGCTATGAGTTGGACATTACAGACATCGAAGTAATCGGTGAATCTCAAGACTACCCAATCACACCAAAAGAACACGGAACAGACTTCTTGATGGACAACCGTCACTTGTGGCTTCGTTCTCGTAAGCAAGTGGCCGTGATGCAAATCCGTAATGCTATTATCTATGCGACTTATGAGTTCTTCGATAAGAATGGCTTTATGAAGTTTGATAGCCCAATTCTTTCAGGAAATGCGGCGGAAGACTCAACTGAACTCTTTGAAACGGACTACTTCGGAACGCCAGCCTACTTGAGCCAATCAGGTCAACTTTACCTAGAAGCAGGTGCTATGGCTCTTGGTCGTGTATTTGACTTTGGTCCAGTATTCCGTGCTGAAAAATCAAAAACACGCCGTCACTTGACTGAGTTCTGGATGATGGATGCAGAATACTCATACTTGACACACGATGAGTCACTTGACTTGCAAGAAGCTTATGTAAAAGCTCTTCTTCAAGGTGTTCTTGATCGTGCGCCTCAAGCCTTGGAAACATTGGAACGTGATACAGAACTCTTGAAACGCTACATTGCAGAGCCCTTCAAACGTATCACTTACGATCAAGCCATTGACCTCTTGCAAGAGCATGAGAATGATGAAGATGCTGACTACGAACATCTTGAGCATGGTGATGACTTTGGTTCACCACATGAAACTTGGATTTCAAACCACTTTGGTGTGCCAACATTTGTCATGAACTACCCAGCAGCCATCAAGGCCTTCTACATGAAACCAGTTCCTGGAAATCCAGAGCGCGTGCTTTGTGCAGATTTGCTTGCACCAGAAGGTTATGGAGAAATCATCGGTGGGTCTATGCGTGAGGAAGACTACGATGCATTAGTTGCTAAGATGGATGAACTTGGCATGGATCGTACAGAATATGAATTCTACCTTGACCTTCGTAAATACGGTACAGTTCCACACGGAGGATTTGGTATCGGTATCGAGCGTATGGTAACCTTCGCAGCAGGAACAAAACACATCCGTGAAGCTATCCCATTCCCACGTATGTTGCACCGTATTAAACCGTAAATAAAAAATCAAAGTAAGAGGTCATATCGGTCTCTTACTTTTTTAGAATTAAATTTCTAGAAAACACATTAATATATATATATATATATATTAAAATTTCCTACATATTTTGCATATAAACGTAGACAATTTAATTGAAATAATGTTATAATGTAAATTAGGGATTAGGTACCTAAGTGTAGCTGCTTTAATGTATAAATTAAGCTGGAAATGGAGGCGTTTTCTAAATACTTGGGTGTAATTCCGCAATTAACATATATTTTAAAAAAAGGAGAAACCATGTATTCAAGAATGGAAAAAAATCACGGACAAAAAGTGCAACGCTTTTCAATCCGTAAGTATAGTTTTGGTGCGGCATCAGTAGCTGTAGCAGCTTACATGATGTTTGGTGGAGCAGCAACTGTTCAGGCTCACGAGCAAGGTACATCAACTACAGTGACTAGCGAAAAGGTTAACTCTGATGCTGGAAATCAAGCAGATTCAACCATGCCTCTAGCTTCGACTGGAACTGCTACACCAACAGCTGAGCAACCATCAACACCAGCGCCTGCAGCAACGCAACCAACAGCACCGACTGAAACACCAAAAGCCGAAGAAGCTCTAGCACCAGCTTCAAAGGCTGACACAAGCAAATTGGAAGCAGCTATTGCTCGTATGGAAGCAGCTCTTGAGAAAGCAGGTCTAACTGAAAAGACTGCCTCAGCCATTGAAGCAGCAAAAGCAGAACTTGCTAAGGCTCAAGCCCTTTTGTCAAACGATAAAGCGACACAAAAAGAAGTTGATTTTTCAACAAGTTCATTGAAAAACAGAGCTTTCGTTGTTGAAAGTATGCCAAAAGCATCTGCAGACAAGAAAGAAAACAAAAACCAAGATTCACGTAATGGAAAAGCTATTCCAGGACAAGGTGAAAGTGGATTTAGAGATGGAGCTGCAACAGCTAATCCAATTATTCCTGCTACTGAAGGACCAACAAATAACAATAAATTAGGTTCAGGAAACAACCCAGCTGATGGTGTATTTGAAAGTGCAAAAAATCAATTTGGTGATATTGATTTTGCTAATGCTACAGAAAAAAGTAAAGAAGTTAAAAAACAATGGTCAAGATCTACTGCATCTCAAGGTGGGAATACTGAAATTTTAGGTAGTTTAACTTATAACTGGAAAGAAAAAGAAATTACCGCAGCAGAAGCTAACAATAATAATGCCTTGAATGGTTGGAAAATTGAAAGTGGAGAAAAAGTAACTGCAGTTAAACCTGAAGCACCAACTAATGTTTCAGCTGATCGTCCAGCAGGTTTCGATCCTAAACCATCGAAAGTGTATGATTTAGATGGAAAAGTTACTCAAAGAGATAATGAGAATCCAGCTCCAGGAAACCCACTTGGTGTAAATGCTGCTAACCAAAGTTATGCGAATGGTGTGAACTACTCAGGTATGGTAGGAACTCATGATTTACCAAAAGGATATTATCTAGAATTAGGAAAACAAGGTACAAAAATTTCGAAAGAGTACGCAGTAAATGGAAATTCTAGAGTGATGCTAAGTGCTATCACAGGTGGTGCTTATGGTAATGCCGGAACTGCTGGAACAGGTGAAAAAGTAAAAATTACTGTTAAAGACGACAAAGGAAATGTAATTGCTAGCATCAGAGATGACCGTACGATTGGTGAAAAATTCGAAGAATCACATATTTCTGAACCTGCTGGTGATGGAGGAAATGGTGACGGTTGGGCTGAATACCGTGCGATCTATGAAATTCCAAAAGATGTCACAAAAATTAAAGTTGAAATTGAAGCTTTAAACGATGGTACAGCGATTAACAATTCATATTTAAAAAGAACAAATACTAAGGTAACAGATGGTTACTTCGTTGGTGCTGTTAACTTGGCAGTTGGTACTGGTGTAGAAATGACTACCAATGTTAAAAGCAACAAGAAGGAAGGTAAGTTCGGAGAAGATAATCTGTATAAATCAAAACAAAAAGGTGAATTCGAATTTACAGTAAACAGTGTTGGTGGAACTCGTCTATACGGATCTGCAGAAACAGAAATCGAAGTTCCTGAAGGGGTAGATCTTCCAAATAATATTACAAATCCAACAGGATGGGTTTGGTTTGGAGATACACCGGTTGCTCCTAATAATATTCAATGGGATCCAGCAACTAGAAAATTAAGATTAAAATATAATACATCAAAATCTAATAACGGCGACGCTCCATATATCGGTGTAGGTTCTAATGGTGGTAAGAATGATGGAGTGCGTAAATTCAGATTGCCATTTACAACCGCTGATAACTATAAAGGTACAGCTACATTTAAAGTGAAAACATCATTACCAAATGGTTTGCGAGATGGAGAAGATAATAAACTGTTAAATACAGGTGATGTTTCTAATGCTAATGGTAAATATCATCCAGTAGTAAATGGTGTAAGAAATACTGACCAACCAGATTACTACTACAATAAAACTATTTATATTGATACAGTTAAGCCACAAACTCCAACAGTAGAAGCAGTTCATACAGACAGTGTTACTGGAGAAAAAACTGATAAAAAACAACCAACAGAATTATTAATTTCTGTACCTGCAGAAAAAGATCCTAACTTAACAGATGAAGCTAGAGAAAAACAAGATATTGCAGCTAACGATAAAAATAATGGAACCACTCGTAATGCTGATACGGAAGTAGACAATATTAAAAAAGCTATTGGTGGCTTAACTTCAATGAAAGTTACTTTACCAAATAGTAAAACACCGATTACATTAACGAAAAAAGAAGACGGTTGGTATAACGGTGAAACAAAAGTAGAAGTACGTGATGGTAAATTAGTTGTACCAGTTCCTGCGGGTACTGATTTAACAGAAGCAAGTGATACAACTAACCCAGATAAACGTATTAAAGTTACAGTATTAGACAAGGCAGGAAACGAATCAGATCCAGCATATGGAGATGTTATCAATAATGCTCCGACTGTAGAAACTAAGAAAAAAGATATCTATGTTTATAAAACTCCAGCAGATAAAAAGTTAACGGCTGATGAAGTACTTAAAAAATCAGAAGCTACCGCTACTGACTTAGAAGATGATCGTGATGGTGTTGATTCTACTAAACCAACGATTGCTGTAAGTAATGACGGTGGGTTAGATTCAACTAAGCCAGGAGATTATACAGTAAGAGTTCAAGCTACAGATAGTGAAGGTAAAAAATCTAATATTGATACTACAACAGTTCACGTATTAGATTTAATTACAGTAGATCCAACAGTAACAGCTGACCCAACAAATCCAAGTACAACAGCTCCAGTATCTCCAAAAACAGCTGATACACCAGTTAAACCAGGAGATGAAAATTATGGTAAATACCCAGCTGGTGTAACACGTGATGACTTAGTTAAAGAAGTGACACGTACGGTTAAATTTATCAATGTTAATGATAAAGATAATCCAAACGCTCAACCTATCGACCCAGAAACGGCTCCAGATAGAGTTCAAAAAGTAACTTACAAACGTACAGCAACTGTAAACCCAGAAACAGGTGAAGTAAAATACTCTGATTGGACTGTTTATGAAGGAGCAGAAATATCAGATGCTTCAGTAGAAGATGGAAAAGGTAAATTTAATGAAGTTACTTCTCCAGTAATTGAAAACTACTTACAAGTAGAGCCTGCTGATAAAACTATCGAAGAAAAAGAAGCACCAATACCATCTGAAACAGGTGAAGTTACTAATGAAGTAGTGAAAGTTCTTTATAAAGAAATTGGATCATTTACACCTGAGTATCCAGCTGGTAAGAAACCACAAGATGCACCAGATACAATTAAATATCCAAACAATCCAAATGACCCAACAAAACCTGGTGATTTCAGTAAGGTAGTTATTCCTTATGTAGATGGATATGTTCCAAAATATAATGGAGTAGAATTAACACCAGTTGATCCTGCAGATCCATCTAAAGGATACAAAGTTCCAGATAACTTTGACCCAACTGATAAATTCGGTAAGACTCCAATTCAATATGCACCTGGAATTCAAAAAGCTACAGTTAACTTTGTTTCTGTAGATGCAGCTGGTAAAGAAACACCATTAGATGAGAAGTTTAATATTACTGATCTTTCAGGTAAAGCTGGAACACAAATTCCAGAAGATAAAATTCAAGCTCGTCTTGATGTGTTAAAATCAATGGGTTACACAGTTAAAGAAAATCCATTCGATCAAGATCCAACATTTGATTCTGATTCAGATAAAGATCAAAGCTTTACAATTAAGTTAACTCCAAAAGTTTCAACACCAACTCCTGTTTATGTTGTGGAAGGTGATAAACCAACAGCAGAAAAACTAAAAAATGCGGTTACTACAGAAGGAAATGACAAAACTGTAGATGAAACTAAGATTCCTGAAACAAAAGGAAAAGTTGGAGATGATACATTAACTGCACCAGTAACAGTAACATACGGTTCAGGTGATAATAAACGTGAAGAAACTGTTAAAGTACCAGTGAAAGTTGTTCAAGGATACCCACAAATCGTACCAGTAGATCCAAAAACTGCTCCAAAAGCAGAAGATAGCATTGACCCATCTGATTATCCAGAAGGTGCGAAATTCACTTATGAAAAAGAACCTGATACATCATCAACTGGAGATAAAGAAGTTAAGGTTATCGTAACAGATAAAGATGGTAACGAATTAGTAAAAGTACCAGCAACAGTACGTGTAGTTGGAGCTTATAGACAGTATGTGCCTGTTGATACTAAACCTGAGACAGTCTTGGCTAAAGATAATATTGATCCAGAAGAGTTTCCAGAAGGAACAACATTTGAGTACAAGGATAAAGATAATAAACCAGTAGATACAAAAACAACAGGAGATAAAGATGTTGTTGTTGTAGCAAAACTTAACGGTGAACCAATTGCAGAAATTCCAGCGAAAGTTACTGTAGTAGGTCCTAAGACTCAATATGTAGTAGCAAATCCTGAAAATACTCAACCAAAACCAGCAGACAGCCTTGTAGATAAAGAGAAATATAGCTTCCCTGATAATGCTACTTTCGAATACAAAGAGAAAGTAGATACAAAAACACCAGGTGAAAAAGATGTAACTGTAGTTGTTAAAGATGAAGGTAAAGATACAATCGTAGAAGTACCTGCGAAAGTTAAAGTGGTACAAGGAAATCCACAAATCATTCCTGTAGATCAAGGTCAACCACTTGCAGAAAACAGTATTAACAAAGGTGATTATCCAGAAGGTGCTACATTCGAATACGAAAAAGTAGATGGAAAAGATCCGGTTAATATTTCGGAAGCTGGGGATAATCCAGTAACAGTTGTAGTTAAGGATAAAGATGGTAATAAACTTGTAACAGTACCAACAACAGTACGTGTAGTTGATGCATATAGACAATATGTACCAGTAGATACAGATCCTAAGAAAGTAATTCCTGCAGAAAATATTGTCCCAACTGACTTCCCAGACGGAACAACATTTGAGTATAAAACTCCAGTGGATACAACAACACCAGGAGATAAAGATGTTGTTGTTGTAGCAAAACTAAATGGTGAACCAATTGCAGAAATCCCAGCGAAAGTTACTGTAGTAGGACCTAAGACTCAGTATGTAGCAGTAGGAAACGAACCAGATGTAAATAAATCTGTAGATCCATCAGTATTCCCTAAAGAAGCAGAAGCAAAACCTGAATATAAAGAAAAAGATATTTCTAAAACACCAGGTGAAAAAGATGTAACTGTAGTTGTTAAAGATAAAGATGGAGATTCTATCGTAGAAGTACCTGCGAAAGTTATCGTGGTTCAAGGTAAAGAGCAAGAAGTTACAGTGAATCCAGATAAAGCTCCAGAAGCAAAAGATAATATTAATCCTAAAGACTTCCCAGAAGGGGCAAAATTTACATTCAAAGAACAACCTGATACAAAAACACCAGGTAAGAAGAATGTAATTGTAGTTGTTAAGGATAAAGATGGTAATCTATTAGTTGAAGTTCCAGCAGTTGTAAATGTGGTAGAACGTAAAGAAGAGCCACAAACACCAAAAGAAACTGTTACAGCAACACCAATCGTGGTTGAAGTAGGAACGCCAATCACTAAAGAAGATGTGAAAGGTCATGTTAAATTACCAAAAGATGCTGAAATTATCGAAGTTGGGGAAATCCCTACAACTGAAACACCAGGAGTGAAACCAAGTGTTAAAGTGAAGGTGAAACTACCAACAGGAGAAATTGTAGTAGTAGACGTCCCAGTAACGGTAATTCCTAAACGCATTCCAGAAACTAATCCATATAATGGAGATGGATATAACGGTGGTGGAAATGGTGGTAGCAACTACAGACCAGCACCACAAACACCACAGACTCCACAACCCGCTGGACCAACTGCTCCTGAACAACCTGCAGCTCCAACAGCTCCAGCAGAACCAGGACAACCAGCAACACCAAATCAAACTCAACCAGTGGCACCAGCTCAAGTAGATGCAACAGTAGCAACTGACACAGCTGCTAAACCAGCAACACCTAAATATGTTGATGGTCAAAAAGAATTGCCTAACACAGGTACAGAAGCTAACGCTAGCCTCGCAGCACTTGGACTTCTTGGAGCCCTAAGTGGATTTGGACTTCTTGCTCGCAAGAAAAAAGAAGACTAAAAACTCATAGTTTTTAAGAAGATGATTCGTCATCTTCTTTTTTTATTTCGGTGTTTTTACTTGCGTAAAAAAAAGTTTTTTAGTATAATAGTTTATTGTGAGCGAACCTCACTTACCCCTTGCAAAGTCTTGGGGTCATTAGACCAAAAGGAGGAACATATCAATGGCTAAATACGAAATTCTTTATATCATTCGTCCAAACATTGAAGAAGAAGCTAAAAACGCTTTGGTAGCACGTTTTGACTCTATTTTGACTGACAATGGTGCAACTGTTGTTGAATCAAAAACTTGGGAAAAACGTCGTCTTGCATACGAAATCCAAGATTTCCGTGAAGGACTTTACCACATCGTTAACGTTGAAGCAAACGACGACGCAGCTCTTAAAGAGTTTGACCGTCTTTCAAAAATCAACGCTGACATTCTTCGTCACATGATCGTCAAAACTGACGCGTAAGAAGGTAAACTATGATTAACAATGTTGTACTTGTAGGGCGTATGACACGTGACGCTGAGTTGCGTTATACCCCATCAAATGTAGCAGTTGCGACTTTTACTCTTGCAGTAAACCGTACATTTAAGAGTCAAAATGGCGAACGTGAGGCTGATTTTATCAATGTCGTTATGTGGCGCCAACAGGCTGAAAACCTTGCTAACTGGGCTAAAAAAGGCTCACTTATCGGGGTGACAGGTCGTATCCAGACTCGTAGTTACGATAACCAGCAAGGACAACGTGTCTACGTGACAGAGGTCGTGGCTGAGAATTTCCAAATGTTGGAAAGCCGTAGTGTGCGTGAGGGACATACAGGTGGAGCTTACTCTGCACCAACTGCAAACTATTCAGCACCTACAAATTCAGTACCAGACTTTTCACGTGATGAAAATCCATTTGGAGCAACAAATCCATTGGATATTTCAGATGATGATTTACCATTCTAATGGACAACTAAAATTATAAAGGAGAAAAAACATGGCTCAACAACGTCGTGGCGGATTCAAACGCCGTAAAAAAGTTGATTACATCGCAGCAAACAAAATTGAATATGTTGATTACAAAGATACTGAGCTTCTTAGCCGTTTCGTTTCAGAACGTGGGAAAATCCTTCCTCGTCGTGTAACAGGAACTTCAGCTAAAAACCAACGTAAAGTAACAACAGCTATCAAACGCGCTCGCGTAATGGCTTTGATGCCTTTCGTAAACGAAGATTAAAGAAAAGACCCGGTTGGGTCTTTTTTTCACGAGCTTTGAAATGAGAGAGCGAGTTTGGGTCCGGGTGGACCTCTTTTTCAGACCCGGTTGGGTCTTTTTTTCACGAGATAGTTTTTTTCTGAACTTGGCGTGCTATAATGGTAATAGAAAGAATACAGGTGGGTAAGTCAAAGATGAATTGCACGATTAGAAATATGATTAAGTCTGATATTGAATCCTTATCTCATGGATTTATGAATCAAGGTTGGCCTGGTAGAGAGGAAATTTTGGCTAGATATTTTCTGGAACAGGAAAGTGGGGAGAGAGAAGTCTTAGTTGCAGAGATTGATGGTGCTGTAGCGGGCTACGTTACCATTTTGCCCTCTGCTAAACATGGTCCTTTCGCAGAAGTCTATCCAGAATTATCAGATTTTAATGTGTTTGAGCCTTTTCGAAATCAAGGGATTGGGAATCAACTGCTAGAAGAAGCAGAAAAACGAGTCAAGTTTGTTTCTAGTAAGGTCACTCTTGGTGTAGGTTTGCACTTAGGCTATGGCCCTGCCCAGAGATTGTATATCAGACGGGGCTACATTCCAGATGGGACAGGTGTCTGGTATCAAAATCAACTCTTGGAAATGAATGCAACTAGCCAAAATAATGATGATTTGGTTTTATACTTATCCAAGGATTTACAATAAAACTGGAAACTTTTTGAAAATAGGGGATTTAGCTACTTTATGGTATAATGGAAAGAGTTAGATTGAAAGAGGTAGTGAGATGGATGTCAAATTAAGATACAAGGCAAAGAAAATCAAGATTGTCTTTTTTGATATTGATGATACATTGCGAAATTCAAAGACAGGTTTTATTCCAGCTTCAATCCCAACTGTTTTTAAGCAATTACGTGAGAAAGGAATTTTGACAGGTATTGCTTCTGGACGAGGGATTTTTGGTGTTGTTCCAGAGATTCGTGATCTCAAGCCTGACTTTTTTGTAACTTTGAATGGGGCTTATATCGAAGATAAAAAAGGTCAGGTCATTTATCAGCATCAGATTGAGAAGTCAGATGTTGAGGAGTATATCTCTTGGGCCAAGCAAGAGGGAATTGAGTATGGTTTGGTTGGGAGTCATGATGCCAAGTTGTCGACTCGCACCGATATGATTAGTGAAGCGATTAATCCAATTTACCCCGATTTAGAAGTAGATCCTGATTTTCATGAAAAAGAAGATATCTATCAGATGTGGACTTTTGAAGATAAAGGAGATGACTTGCACTTGCCTGATAGTCTCTCAGACAAACTTCGCATGGTTCGTTGGCATCAACATTCGTCTGATATTGTGCCGATTTCAGGCTCCAAAGCGACGGGGGTGGAAAAGGTTGCGGAACACCTTGGCTTGAAACCAGAGAACGTCATGGTTTTTGGAGATGGCCTCAACGACTTGGAACTCTTTGATTATGCTGGAATCAGCGTTGCAATGGGAATTTCTCATGATAACATCAAAGAAAAAGCAGATTATATTACAAAAACATTGGAAGAAGATGGCATTTTTGATGCCTTAGAAGGATTTGGTATGGTAGAAAAAGAATTGCATTTCCCACAAGTAGACATTGAAACAGTAGAAGGTCCTATCGCGACTATTAAGACCAATCACGGAGACTTGCGTATCAAGCTTTTCCCTGAACATGCTCCTAAAACAGTAGCTAACTTTGTAGCTCTTTCAAAAGATGGCTACTATGATGGTGTCATTTTTCACCGTATTATCAAGGACTTTATGATTCAAGGTGGAGACCCAACTGGAACTGGTATGGGTGGCGAGTCAATCTACGGCGAATCATTTGAGGATGAATTCTCAGAAGAACTTTACAATATTCGTGGTGCCCTTTCCATGGCTAATGCTGGTCCAAATACCAACGGTAGCCAGTTCTTTATCGTGCAAAATCAACATTTGCCTTATTCTAAGAAAGAAATTGCTCGTGGTGGTTGGCCGGAACCGATTGCAGAAATCTATGCCAACCAAGGTGGAACTCCTCATCTAGACCGACGTCACACTGTATTTGGTCAGCTAGCTGATGAAGCTTCTTACGCTGTCTTGGATGCCATTGCTGCTGTTGAGACAGGGGCCATGGATAAGCCAGTTGAAGATGTCGTGATTGAAACAATTGAAATCGAGGACTAAGATGAAAATCGGTGATAAGCTAAAGGGCCGTATTACAGGGATTCAGCCCTACGGTGCCTTTGTTGAGCTAGAGACGGGTGATACGGGGCTGATTCACATTTCAGAGATTCGGACAGGCTTTATTGAAAATATCCAAGAAGCCTTGAAAGTCGATGAAGAGGTTCAAGTGCAAGTAGTGGATTTAGATGAATTTACAGGGAAAGCTAGTCTTTCTATCCGTACTTTGGAGGAAGAAAAGCACCAGTTTCCAAGACGGAGACGCTTTTCAAGCGACCGTTTTAACTATGGCTTTGCTCCTCTCAAACGAATGATGCCAATTTGGACCAAGGAAGCCCTTCAACATTTGAAGAATCAGAAGCACTAGTTAGAAATCTCTATCTTTTGTAATGTTAATATGAATTTGCTATAATAAGACCATGGAAGAAGAACAATTATTAAAATCAGGAGAGCGCATTAACCAGCTCTTTTCGACAGATATCAAAATCATTCAAAATAGAGAGGTCTTTAGCTATTCGGTGGATAGTGTTCTCTTGTCACGTTTTCCACGTTTTCCTAAAAAGGGCTTGATAGTGGATTTTTGCGCTGGAAATGGAGCAGTGGGGCTATTTGCTAGCACTCGGACTCAGGCACAGATTTTGGCTGTTGAGATTCAGGAGCGTTTGGCGGATATGGCTGAACGCTCTGTCCGTTTGAATGGTTTAGAAGAGCAGATGGAGGTCATCTGTGATGATTTGAAAAATATGCCTGCTTACATCCAGGGAAGTAAGGTGGATATGATTTTGTGTAATCCACCCTATTTCAAGGTGGATCCTCATTCTAATCTGAACGAGAGTGAACATTATCTCTTGGCTCGCCACGAAATCACGACCAATTTGCAGGAAATCTGTCGTAGTGCCCAGAGTATTCTCAAATCTAATGGACGCTTGGCCATGGTTCATCGTCCTGATCGACTTTTAGATATCTTGGACAGCTTACAACGGCATAATCTAGCTCCTAAGCGCCTGCAGTTTGTTTATCCAAAAAGAGAAAAGGAAGCCAACATGCTCTTGATTGAGGCTATCAAGGATGGCTCTACAAGTGGTTTTAAGGTCTTACCGCCTTTGATTGTCCACAATGATGATGGTTCCTATACGCCCGAACTTGAAGAGATTTATTATGGATCATAAGGCTTATATGTATGTGCTGGAGTGTCGTGATGGTTCCTATTATACAGGATATACGACTGATGTGAGAAGACGCCTCGATGTCCACAATAGTGGGAAGGGAGCCAAATATACACGAGCCCGTTTGCCGGTCAAACTCATCTATGCTCAAGGTTTTGCTAGCAAGGAAGAAGCCATGTCGGCAGAAGCCCTGCTTAAGCGTAAGAAACGGCCGCAGAAGGAGCAATTTTTATCTGAAAATCAAGATAGAAATTTACTCATACTCAATGAAAATCAAAGATCAAACTAGGAAGCTAGCCGCAGGTTGCTCAAAGCACTGCTTTGAGGTTGTAGATAAGACTGACGAAGTCAGTCACATATAAAATCCAAGGTGAAGCTAACGAGGTTTGAAGAGATTTTCGAAGAGTATCAGTTATTTTGAAGAATCGTGAGGAGTCCTTTGACTCCTCTTACTTTTGTCAAAAAACAAAAAAAATGCTACAATAAAGAGAATAAACAAAATGAGGTATTATCATGTCTAAGATTCTAGTATTTGGTCACCAAAATCCAGACTCAGATGCCATCGGGTCATCTGTAGCCTTTGCCTACCTTGCAAAAGAAGCTTACGGTTTGGATACGGAAGCTGTTGCCCTTGGAACTCCAAATGAAGAAACAGCCTTTGTCTTGAACTATTTTGGTGTAGAAGCACCGCGTGTTATCGCTTCTGCTAAAGCAGAAGGTGCAGAGCAAGTTATCCTGACTGATCACAATGAATTCCAACAATCTGTATCAGATATCGCTGAAGTAGAAGTTTATGGTGTTGTAGACCACCACCGTGTGGCTAACTTTGAAACTGCAAGCCCACTCTACATGCGTTTGGAGCCAGTTGGATCAGCATCTTCAATCGTTTACCGTATGTTCAAAGAACATGGTGTAGCTGTGCCTAAAGAGATTGCTGGTTTGATGCTTTCAGGTTTGATTTCAGATACCCTTCTTTTGAAATCACCAACAACACACCCAACAGATAAGGTTATTGCTCCTGAATTGGCTGAATTGGCTGGTGTTAACTTGGAAGAATATGGTTTAGCTATGTTGAAAGCTGGTACAAACTTGGCTAGCAAATCTGCTGAAGAATTGATTGACATCGATGCTAAGACTTTCGAATTGAACGGAAATAATGTCCGTGTTGCTCAAGTAAACACAGTTGATATCGCTGAAGTTTTGGAACGCCAAGCAGAAATCGAAGCTGCAATTCAAGCTGCTAATACAGCAAACGGCTACTCTGACTTTGTCTTGATGATTACAGATATCGTCAACTCAAACTCAGAAATTCTAGCACTTGGTGCTAACATGGACAAGGTCGAAGCGGCTTTCAACTTCAAACTTGAAAACAATCATGCCTTCCTTGCTGGTGCCGTTTCACGTAAGAAACAAGTGGTACCTCAATTGACTGAAAGCTTTAATGCTTAAGATTTTGGGTGTCAAATCAAATTAGGAAAGGCTAGTTTGGCTTATATCGAAAGGAGTTTCGGCTCCTTTTTTTTCTAGGAGTGAAGCATGTTAGCAAATGGCGATTTGATTTTTGTGAGAGATGAGTCTGACATAGGACAGGCCATCCAGACTTCCACAGGCAACTATAGCCATGTTGCCATTTATTTGGATGGGATGATTTACCATGCTAGTGGAAAGGCGGGTGTTATCTGTCAAGAACCAGCAGACTTCTTTGAACCCAATCACTTGTACGACCTCTATATTTACTCAGAAATGGATATCCAGTCTGTGAAGGAAAGAGCTTGCAGACATCTTGGAGCACCCTACAATGTTTCTTTCTATCCAGATGGAGAAGGTTTTTACTGTTCCCAGTACATGGCAGAAATTCTCCCCATTTTTGAAACTATTCCTATGAAATTTGGAGATGAGGAGCAGGAGATTAGTGATTTTTGGAAGGAGTATTATAGAGAACTAGGTCTGCCTGTTCCTCTGAACCAAGCTGGGACCAATCCTAGTCAGTTGGCAGCATCGCCTCTGTTAGAAAGTAAAGAAAGGAATCTTCATGATTCAGATTTTTAATCCATCTCGTTTGACGAGACAGCCATTTTTTAGAGAATTGATCCGCTATCTGGATCAGCATGATGATGTGATTCTACGGGAAATTAAGGCCAAGTTTCCAGATGTAGCAGTTGACAAACTCATGGAAGAGTATATAAAGGCAGGTTTGATTCTACGAGAAAATAAGCGTTATTACCTTAATCTTCCTATGCTTGAATCACTCGATAGTCTCGAACTGGATCAAGAGATTTTTGTCAGCGAAGATAGTCCGGTCTATCAAACCTTGTTAGAGCAGAGTTTTGAGACGGAATTGCGCAATCAAACCAATGCTGCTATTTTAGTTGAAAAGACAGACTTTGCGAGAACAAAAATGACCCTTTCCAATTATTTCTACAAGGTCAAACATCAGTATCCTTTGACAGAAAAACAGCAGGATCTCTATGACATTTTGGGAGATGTCAATCCTGAGTATGCTCTCAAATATATGACGACTTTTTTGTTGAAATTTCTCAAAAAAGACCAGCTTATGCAGAAACGCCGTGATATCTTTGTGGACAGTTTAGTTGTCCTAGGTTATATTGTCCAAAATGAAGATGGAAAGTATGAGTTGGCTATCGATTTGGATAAGGAAAGATTAACTTTATACTTGGACTGATTTCTTGTTTCTGAGCACATTATTTGACTTTCCTTAGTATTCGGTATAAACTATATGTAACCGGTAACACATATCGGAATAAAATTAAAGGAGACAATCATATGTCACTTGAAAACAAATTGGAACAAGCAACAGGCGCTATCAAAGAAGGATTTGGTAAAGTTACTGGAGATGGCAAGACTGAAGCAGAAGGCGCTGTAGAAAAGACAGTTGCTAAGGCAAAAGAAGTAGTTGAAGATGCTAAAGGTGCTGTAGAAGGTGCCGTTGAAGGTTTGAAAAACGCTTTTAAATAAAAATAGAAAAAATCAAGGGTTTCATTTCCCTTGATTTTTTTACTATCTTATAAATAATTTTCTGCGACGGCTGCATCTCCTGGATAGGCTTCTTTCTTGCCTTGGACGATTTGGTAGCAATCGGCTCCCTTACCGGCGATAATGACAGCATCTAATTCGTGATTTGTGATAGCCATAGCTGCCTTGATGGCTTCTTGGCGATCCGCAATTTTTTCAACAGGATGATTGATATAGCTACTAATTTCATCTGCAATGGCCATTGGGTCTTCATAGTTGGGGTCATCAGCAGTCAGAAAGACTTGAATCTCAGGGTGTTGATTAAGGAGGAGGCCAAAGTCCTTACGACGGCTTTCTCCCTTATTCCCTGTCGAACCTAACACCAGAGCAATCTTTCCAGTTTGATGAGTTTCTACAACATTGATTAGTTTTTTGAGACTGTCACCATTGTGTGCATAGTCGATAAAAACCTTTGCTCCATTTTTCTGAGTGAGGACTTCCATACGACCAGGAACACGGGTTGCAGCGATTCCTTTTTTGATGTCCTCAAGACTAGCTCCGAGACGGAGGCAAGCAAGTCCAGCAGCAACGGCATTTTCTTGGTTGAAGTGTCCAATGAGTTGAATATCATAATCTCCAGCGAGTTTACCTCTAGCTGAAAAGCTAAAGGCTTTGGAATTCTCGATTTGGTTATCAGACTGGCTACCGTAGAAATCATGGTCTTGATCTGCGACTTGTTCTTTTAGTACAGAGAAGTGGTCCATGTCACTGTTAATGATGACTGCTCGGCTATTTTTCATCAAGAGACGCTTGTGGTAGAAGTAGTCTTCAAAGCTAGGGTGTTCAATCGGGCCGATATGGTCGGGGCTGATATTGAGGAAAACTCCCACATCAAAGGTTAGACCATAGACACGTTTGACCAGATAGGCCTGACTGGAGACTTCCATGATGAGGTGGGTACGGTCATTTTGCACAGCTTGATTCATCATATCAAATAGGTCAATACTCTCAGGAGTTGTCAATGCAGACTTGAAGAAAGTCTTGCCATCTAGAGTTGTGTTCATAGTCGAGAGCATGGCCGGTCGATGTCCTTGAGATAAAATGTTGTAGGCAAAATAGGCTGCTGTTGTCTTACCCTTGGTTCCAGTGAAGGCAAGGAGTTTGAGTTTGTTCTGTGGATTTCCATAAAATTCCATAGCAATCAAACTCATGGCTTTCTTGATATCGCTGACGATAATAGCAGGAATACCAACCTCATAATCTTTTTCAGCCACATACCAACCGAGGCCTTGAGAGATGGCAGAAATCAGGAATTCCTTCTTAAAGGCAGCACCCTTGACGAAAAAGAGGCTCTTCTCTTTGGCCTTGCGACTATCATAGCAGATGGTGTCAAATACGACATGGCTGTAGTTGTAGTGATAGTGTCCTTGGTCGATAATCTCGCGGAAGAGACTATCTTTCTTTAAAATATCTAATACGGTTTCAATCTTAATCATACTTTCTATTGTAAACCGAAAGTCGTAAATTTACAAGTGACAAGGAAAAGTTTATAATGGAAGATGAGGAATTTTTCCTAGTGATTAAAATTAAATGAGGAATCTATGTCTAACGAAAACAATCACCAGCAGGCCCAGATGTTACGGGGGACTGCTTGGCTAACGGCTAGTAACTTTATCAGTCGTCTACTCGGTGCCATTTATATCATCCCTTGGTATATCTGGATGGGGTCTTATGCGGCTACAGCAAATGGTCTCTTCACCATGGGCTATAATATCTATGCCTGGTTCTTGCTGATTTCAACAGCAGGGATTCCAGTTGCGGTGGCCAAGCAAGTGGCCAAGTATAATACCATGCGAGAAGAAGAGCATAGCTTTGCCCTGATTCGGAGCTTTTTAGGCTTTATGACAGGACTAGGTCTGGTTTTTGCTTTAGTCTTGTATCTCTTTGCTCCATGGCTAGCAGACTTGTCGGGTGTAGGGAAAGACCTGATCCCAATCATGCAGAGCTTGGCTTGGGCGGTCTTGATTTTCCCATCTATGAGTGTTATCCGAGGTTTCTTCCAAGGGATGAATAACCTGAAACCTTATGCCATGAGCCAAATCGCTGAGCAGGTCATTCGTGTTATCTGGATGCTTTTAGCTACCTTTATGATTATGAAAATGGGCTCAGGAGATTATCTAGCAGCGGTTACCCAATCCACCTTTGCTGCCTTTGTCGGCATGGTAGCTAGTTTTGCAGTTTTGATCTATTTCCTTGCCAAAGAAGGATTACTTAAAAGAGTCCTTGAAACAGGAGATAAGATAAACAGCAAGCGTCTTTTGGTCGACACCATTAAGGAAGCCATTCCTTTTATCTTGACAGGGTCTGCTATCCAGCTTTTCCAAATCTTGGACCAAAATACCTTTATCAATAGCATGAAGTGGTTTACAAACTATAGTAATGAAGACTTAATTGTCATGTTTTCTTATTTCTCTGCCAATCCTAATAAAATCACTATGATTTTGATTTCGGTTGGAGTTTCGATTGGGAGTGTCGGTTTGCCACTTTTGACTGAAAACTATGTTAAGGGGGACTTGAAGGCAGCTTCTCGTCTAGTTCAGGACAGCATCACTATGCTTTTCCTATTCTTGCTACCAGCAACGGTTGGAGTAGTCATGGTAGGAGAACCTCTCTATACTGTCTTCTATGGTAAGCCAGATAGTTTGGCTATGGGATTGTTTGTCTTTGCAGTTTTGCAGTCTACTATTTTAGGCTTGTACATGGTTTTGTCTCCAATGCTTCAAGCAATGTTCCGCAACCGCAAGGCCGTTCTCTATTTTATCTATGGTTCCATTGCCAAGCTGGTCTTACAACTGCCAACCATTGCTCTCTTTCACAGTTATGGACCTTTGATTTCCACAACCATCGGCCTTATTATTCCTAATGTTTTGATGTATCGGGACATTTGCAAGGTAACTGGTGTTAAGCGCAAGGTGATTTTGAAACGAACCATTTTAATCAGTTTGTTAACTCTTTTCATGTTTCTTGTAGTTGGGACATTGCAGTGGATTTTAGGATTTGTCTTCCAACCAAGTGGACGTTTGTGGAGTTTCCTATATGTAGCTCTTGTCGGTGCCATGGGGGGAGGAGTTTACGGATTCTTGAGTCTTCGTACCCGTTTATTGGATAAGGTGATTGGAAAAGCTCAAGCAGATCGCTTACGAATCAAATTAAAGTTAACTTAAAAAATATTTATAAATAAAAGGGATAATTTGAACATTTCTATCATGAAATGCTTGGATTATTCTCTTTTTTATTAATTTGTATTATATTTTTTATAATTTGTAGATAGTAATTTAATTTTTCTTAAATTTTACTTAAAAAACTATTGACTAAATAAAACCTGTAATGTATAATAAGACAAATATTTAAATCAGGAGGTTCTGGAAATGAAAAAGTCTAAGGCCAAGTATGCAACGCTTGCAGGTGTCGTGTTAAGTGCAGGTATTTTGTTAAGTGCCTGTGGAAATTCTAGCACAGGGTCAAAAACATACAATTATGTTTATTCAAGTGATCCATCTAGTTTGAACTATCTAGCAGAAAACCGTTCAACAACTACTGATATTGTGACCAACCTGGTAGATGGTCTCATGGAAAATGACCAATATGGGAACTATGTCCCATCCTTGGCTGAGGATTGGAGTGTTTCTAAGGACGGTTTGACCTATACCTACAAACTGCGGAAAGATGCTAAATGGTATACTGCAGATGGAGATGAATATGCTCCTGTAACTGCCCAAGATTTTGTCACTGGTTTGAAATATGCGGCTGATAAAAAATCAGAAGCCTTGTACTTAGTGCAAGAATCCGTTGCAGGTTTAGATGACTATATCACTGGTAAAACAAGAGACTTTTCAACTGTCGGAGTCAAGGCTCTTGATGACCAAACCGTTCAATATACCTTGGCACGACCAGAACCTTACTGGAACTCAAAAACAACCTCAACTATTCTCTTCCCAGTCAATGCGGATTTCTTGAAATCAAAAGGGGATGATTTTGGGAAGGTAGATCCATCTAGCATTTTGTACAATGGACCTTTCTTGATGAAATCCTTTGTTTCAAAATCGGTCATCGAATACAAGAAAAATCCTAACTACTGGGATGCTAAAAATGTCTTTGTAGATGATGTGAAATTGACTTATTTTGATGGTAGTGACCAAGATGCGTTAGCACGTAATTTTACCGAAGGTGTTTATAGCTATGCTCGTCTCTATCCAAACAGTTCAAGCTTCGAAGGGATTAAAGAAAAGAATAAGGACAATATCATCTATAGCATGCAAGATGCTACTTCTTACTTCTTAAACTTCAATTTAGATAGAAAATCTTATAAATTCACTTCCAAGACAAGTGATGCTGAAAAGAAATCGACTCAAGAAGCGGTTCTTAACAAGAACTTCCGTCAAGCCATTAATTTTGCCTATGACCGTACGGCCTATGGGGCCCAATCTCAAGGAGAAGAGGGGGCAACTAAGATTTTGCGTAACCTAGTTGTTCCTCCAAACTTCGTAAGTATCAATGGAAAAGACTTTGGTGAAGTAGTTGCGTCTAAAATGGTCAACTATGGTAAGGAATGGCAAGGAATCAACTTTGCAGATGCCCAAGATCCATACTACAATCCAGAAAAAGCTAAAGCTAAATTTGCTGAAGCTAAGAAAGAACTCCAAGCCAAAGGAGTCCAATTCCCTATACACTTAGATAAAACTATAGATTTGGCTAATAAGGCTGAAATTCAAGGGATTAATTCCATGAAGCAATCAATAGAATCTGTCTTAGGTGCAGATAATGTTGTGATTGATGTTCATCAACTTTCTACAGAGGACTATGATAGTTCAGGTTATCTTGCTCAAACTGCAGCTCAGAAGGATTATGATCTTTACAATGGTGGTTGGACTGCAGACTATCAAGATCCTTCAACCTATCTTGATGTCTTTAACGTTAATTCTGGTGGTTTGATGCAAAATCTAGGTATAGAGCCAGGTGAAGCCAATGACAAAGCCAAGGCTGTTGGACTGGATGTCTACACTCAAATGTTGGAAGAAGCTAATAAGGAACAAGATCCAGCTAAACGCTATGAAAAATATGCAGATGCCCAAGCTTGGTTGGTGGATAGCTCTCTAGCAATTCCAAATGTTTCACTTGGTGGAACACCAACATTGAGAAAAATCGTTCCTTTCTCAACACCATATTCATTGGCTGGTAATAAAGGGGTTGAATCATATAAATATCTCAAATTACAAGATAAGACAGTCACAAAGGATGAATATGAAAAAGCTAAAGAAAAATGGCTGAAAGAAAAAGAAGAATCCAATAAAAAAGCCCAAGAAGAATTGGCAAAACATGTCAAATAAGGATTTTTCAAGAAAAACGATGGTTTCGAAAGAAGCCGTCGTTTTTATATAGAATGCTGGCGAATTTGGAAGAAAAGTGCTTACATTTTTTAATTGGTTTATTAAATTTATGTTATAATGAATATAACAAAAACGTGAGAAGCTATTTTCGAAAATCTACCCAATATTGATTGAAGTATGCACATGCTAGGGTGATTTTATAGGAGGGGTGCCATCTACTGGAAAAGTAAGATAATACTCTTCGAAAATCAAATTCAAACCACGTCAGCTTCACCTTGCCGTACTCAAGTACAGCCTGCGGCTAGCTTCCTAGTTTGCTCTTTGATTTTCATTGAGTATAAAACGCAACAAATGATAAGTTATTCTTTATGTGAAGAGTTCTTATCTGCCGATTTACTAATCGTTATGGAGGTAACATTATGGGCGCTATTATGGAATTTGCGACAGAAAAACAGATTGCATCATTTCTATCAACTTGTCACATTGAAGGGCAAAAGAATTTTCTGATGGCCTTCAAGAAAAAGACATTGTTGAAATCCTTTTTTGATTTCTTCGTTGTAGGAGGAAGTTACTATGTTCAGTCAAGCGTGAAGCCTAAGATTCTGGCATTCACACCTAAGGGAATCTACTTGATGGACATCAGTGATATAACAGAAAATCATTCTAATCAAGTCGTAGAGATGCCTTGGAATCAAGTTCAAGATTTTACTTATAAGCCAGCCTTGAATACAGTTAGGCTGAATTGGAACTATCAAAATGAAGTCTATATTTTTTCCGTGGATGTCGGTCAGATTGGTCAGCATGTGGGCCAATATCAATTTAATAAAGACCATTATGACTATTTAGCCCAACACGATTTCTTTCGGTTAAAGTAAACTCTAGCAATCATTTTCACAAAAGAATCTGGAATATTTTCTGGATTCTTTTTAGCTTCACTAGCTAATACTCAATGAAAATCAAAGAGCAAACTAGGAAGCTAGCCGCAAGCTGTACTTGAGTACGGTAAGGCGACGCTGACGTGGTTTGAATTTGATTTTCGAAGAGTATAAGTCTATAGTTTAAAACTATAACCAGCTCTTGAAAAGAAGAAAATGAGTTGATGAAAATAAGTGGTACAATAGTTACTATAGATATGGAGGTATTGTATGAGCAAGGAATTACACATCAACACAATTTTGGCCCAGGCGGGTATCAAATCAGATGAAGCGACAGGTGCATTGGTGACACCGCTTCATTTTTCAACGACTTATCAGCATCCAGAGTTTGGTCAATCTACTGGATTTGACTATACGCGCACTAAAAACCCAACTCGCAGTAAGGCGGAAGAAGTCTTGGCGGCTATTGAGTCAGCAGACTATGCCCTAGCGACTAGCTCAGGTATGTCAGCTATTGTACTGGCCTTTAGCGTCTTTCCAGTAGGAAGTAAGGTCTTGGCTGTCCGTGACCTTTACGGTGGTTCTTTCCGCTGGTTCAATCAAGTGGAGCAGGAAGGCCGTTTCCATTTTACCTATGCCAATACAGAAGAAGAGCTGATTGCCGAGTTAGAAAAGGACGTAGATGTTCTCTATATCGAAACGCCAACCAATCCCTTGATGTTGGAATTTGATATCGAAAAACTAGCAAAGTTGGCTCATGCTAAGGGTGCCAAAGTAGTGGTGGACAATACCTTCTACAGCCCTATCTACCAACGTCCGATTGAAGATGGAGCAGATATCGTTCTCCATTCAGCAACCAAGTATCTAGCAGGGCACAATGATGTCTTGGCTGGAGTGGTTGTGACCAATAGTTTAGAACTATACGAGAAACTCTTTTACAATCTCAATACGACAGGGGCAGTTTTGTCACCATTTGACAGTTATCAATTGATTCGTGGTCTCAAAACCTTGTCTCTTCGTATGGAGCGCTCAACAGCCAACGCCCAAGAAGTGGTTGCCTTTTTGAAGGATTCTCCAGCAGTTAAGGAAGTTCTCTACACTGGTCGTGGAGGCATGATTTCCTTTAAAGTAGCCGATGAAACACGCATTCCTCATATTTTGAACAGTCTCAAGGTCTTCTCTTTTGCGGAAAGTCTAGGTGGGGTAGAAAGTCTCATTACTTATCCAACGACTCAAACTCACGCTGATATTCCAGCAGAAGTGCGCCATTCTTATGGTTTGACAGATGACCTTTTGCGCTTGTCAATTGGGATTGAGGATGCTAGAGATTTGATTGCAGATTTGCACCAAGCATTAGAAGGATAAGACAAAGATGGGAAAATATGATTTTACAAGCCTGCCAAACCGTTTAGGGCACCATACCTATAAATGGAAAGAAGCAGAAACGGATAGTGAAGTCCTACCAGCTTGGATAGCGGATATGGACTTTGTAGTCTTGCCTGAAATCCGCCAAGCCGTGCAGACTTACGCTGATCAACTGGTTTATGGTTATACCTATGCCAGTGAAGAGTTAATTAAGGAAGTTCAAAAGTGGGAAGCTACACAACACGGTTACCACTTTGATAAAGAGGCTCTTGTCTTTATCGAGGGTGTGGTACCAGCCATCTCAACAGCTATTCAAGCCTTTACAAAAGAAGGCGAAGCGGTTCTGATTAACACACCTGTCTATCCACCCTTTGCTCGCAGTGTCAAGTTGAACAACCGTAGATTGATTACCAATTCTTTGGTGGAAAAGGATGGTCTGTTTGAGATTGACTTTGATCAACTTGAAAAGGATTTGGTGGAAGAGGAGGTCAAACTCTATATCCTCTGCAACCCTCACAATCCTGGTGGACGTGTGTGGGAAAAAGAAGTCTTGGAAAAGATAGGCCAACTCTGCCAGAAACACGGTGTTTTCTTGGTTTCCGATGAGATTCACCAAGATTTGGCCCTCTTTGGTCACAAACACCAGTCTTTTAATACCATTAATCCAGCTTTTAAAGAATTTGCAATCGTCTTGAGCAGTGCCACTAAAACTTTTAACATCGCTGGGACAAAAAATTCCTATGCTGTCATTGAAAATCCTAAGTTGAGACTGGCTTACCAGAAACGCCAGTTGGCCAATAACCAGCATGAAATTTCAGGCTTGGGTTATTTGGCGACAGAAGCTGCTTATCGCTATGGGAAGGATTGGCTAGAGGAACTCAAGCAAGTCTTTGAAGATCATATTAATTATGTGGTAGATTTATTTGGAAAAGAGACTAAAATCAAGGTCATGAAACCGCAAGGGACCTACTTGATTTGGCTTGATTTTTCAGCCTATGACCTGACTGATGAAAAATTACAAGAGCTGTTGAGAAATGAAGCCAAGGTTATCCTCAACCGTGGTTTGGATTTTGGAGAGGAAGGAAGTCTCCATGCCCGTCTCAATGTAGCTATGCCTAAATCTCTGCTGCAAGAAGTGTGTCAGCGAATTGTGACGACTTTTGCCAAACGTTAAAAATCCAGCCTTCTAGGAGAAAAGTATCCCTAGAAGGCTATTTTCATAAGGGAAAATATGGTATAATAAAAAGATAAGGTAAAGGTAAAAAAATGGCTAAATTGATTCCGGGGAAAGTCCGTATCGAAGGCGTTGCCCTTTATGAAACTGGTAAAGTTGACATCATCAAGGAAAAGAATAATCGGCTCTACGCTCGCGTTGCAGAAGAAGAACTGCGCTATAGTTTAGAGGATGATTTGGTTTTTTGTGCCTGCGATTTTTTCCAAAAGAGGGGCTACTGTGTGCACTTGGCGGCTCTGGAGCATTTTTTGAAAAATGATGAGCGTGGTCAGGCAATCTTGCAAAGTCTGGAAGAAGGTCATGAAGAAAAAGAGGCCGTTGAAACCAAGGTGACCTTGGGCGGCAAATTTTTAGACCGAATCTTATCTCCAAAACCAGAACGAGCCTATGAATTGTCGGCTGTGGGTCAGGTTGAAGCAGGAACCAACCGTATCTTGTGGACCCTGAGAATCGGGCAAATTAATAGTCAAAAATACTATGTCATTCGGGATATTCCACTCTTTTTAAAAGTTGTCGAGAAGAGAAAACCTTATATGATTGGTAAGACCTATGAGGGGTCTCTATCTTGGGAAGCCTTTAATGAGGAAAGTCAAGAGCTTCTGGCTTTCTTACGCGGACTAACGGAAGAAGCACTTAGTCCAGAGCTTTTTTTCCAAAATCAAGGCCGGCACCTCTTTTTTCCTCTGACCTTTTTTGAGCAGGGTATGAATTTACTGATGACCTTGCCCTATTTTCAGTTTGACCATCAAGTGGATAGCTACCAAACCCTGCTCTTTCAGGATATGCATGCTGATGCCAATCTTTTTACCTTTACAGTAACAGAATACTCGGACTATTTTGAAATGGAAATCCATGAGAGTCCGAGGGTCAATGCCTTTTATCAGGGAGCTGTGCTTTTCCATAAAGGACAGGTTTATTTTCTAACAGACCAGCAGATGCGTCTTCTCAAGGAAATCAAAGCGCTGCCTTTGGATCAACATGGAAAGAAATACCTGCAATTTGATAGCAGTGACCGCGATAAGTTAGCTTCCTGTTTAACTCTTTTTAGCCAGATGGGGACCGTTTCAGCTCCAGAACGTCTACAAATTAAATCCTTTGCACCCTCTTTTTACTTTGACAGGGAAGAGGATAATCGGATTCGTTTGGAAATTCAGTTTGATTATGGAAATAGACAGGTATCTAGCCGACAAGAGCTAGAAGAATTGCCATTTTCGAGTGATGCTGATTTAGAAGAAAGAATTTTCCAAGTCTGTTTGGCAGCTGGATTTGAAGCAGACTTTCAATCTTGGCGTCAGGCCTTAAAAGCAGAGTCTGTCTATCATTTCTTCTATGAAATCATTCCAGTCTTTGAAAAACTCGGAAATGTTAATTTATCAGACAAGTTAGAAGAGCTTTATAGTCTAGCAAGCCCTCAAGTTCAGATTGCTTCCAAGGGAGGTCTCTTGGAAATCCAATTTGATTTTCAAGATATTGCCCAAGAGGAAATCGACCAAGCCATGCAGGCCTTGGTTGCCAATCAAGATTTTTATATTGATTCGTCTAATCAAGTCTACTTTTTTGATGAAGAAACCAAGAAAATTCGCCAAAATCTACAGGAACTGGGACAGTTTGAATTAAAAGATGGGGCCTTGCAGGCTCGAAAATCTTTGGCTTATAGTTTGGCTCATCTCTTTGAAGGGCGAGACCGTATTTCTTTTTCACAAGAATTCCAGAATTTGGCTCATGATTTGACGCATCCAGAGGACTTCCCTCGACAAGCAACTCAGGTCAAGGCTGACTTGCGAGATTATCAGGAAAAGGGAATCGGTTGGCTGCAGATGCTCCATTATTATGGTTTTGGTGGGATTTTGGCTGATGATATGGGACTTGGTAAAACACTTCAGACCATTGCATTTTTGACCAGTCAAGTGACAAAAGAAAGTAGAGTCTTGATTCTGGCTCCGTCGGGTTTGATTTACAACTGGGCGGACGAGTTTCAGAAATTTGCCCCACAGTTGGATGTGGCTGTTGTTCATGGTTTGAAAGCTAGTCGTGAAGAGATTCTTGCTGAAAGCCATCAAATCTATGTTACGAGCTATGCTACCTTCCGTCAGGATAGTGAGCTTTATCAGGGGATGGCCTTTGATTTCCTTTTTTTAGATGAGGCTCAGGTCATGAAAAATGCCCAGACCAAGATTGCCCAGACCTTGAGACAGTTTGTGGTACCGGCAGTTTTTGCCTTATCAGGGACACCGATTGAAAACCATCTGGGTGAGTTGTGGTCTATTTTCCAAATCGTCATGCCAGGACTTTTGCCAAGTAAGAAAGAATTTATGAAATTACCAGCTGAGCGCGTTGCTCAGTTTATTAAGCCTTTCGTTATGAGGCGCAAGAAAGAAGAAGTGCTGACTGAATTGCCAGACTTGATTGAAGTGGTTTATAAAAATGAACTGGAAGACCAGCAAAAGGCTATCTATCTAGCCCAGTTGCAACAGATGCGAGACCGTCTGTCTCAAGTGTCAGATCAGGAATTTCAGCGAAGTCGTGTGGAAATCTTGTCTGGTCTGATGCGCTTGCGTCAAATTTGTGACACTCCTGCCCTCTTTATGGAAGATTATCAGGGAGCCAGTGGCAAACTGGATAGTCTCCGAGATCTGCTGCTACAGGTGGCAGACGGCGGACACCGTGTCTTGATTTTCTCGCAGTTCAAGGGAATGTTGGAGAAAATTGAACAAGAACTGCCAGACTTGGGATTGACTTCCTTTAAAATTACGGGTTCAACCCCAGCCAAGGAAAGACAAGACATGACCAAAGCCTTTAACCAAGGGGAAAGAGATGCCTTTCTGATTTCCCTCAAGGCTGGTGGTGTCGGTCTGAATCTGACAGGTGCTGATACGGTTATTTTGGTTGACCTTTGGTGGAATCCTGCGGTGGAAGCGCAAGCCATTGGCCGTGCCCATCGGATGGGGCAGGAAGAAACGGTTGAGGTTTATCGCTTAGTGACCAGGGGAACCATTGAAGAAAAAATTCAGGAACTCCAAGAACAAAAGAAACATCTGGTGTCACAAGTATTGGATGGAACAGAGTCACGTGGCAGTCTCAGCCTAGCAGAAATTAGAGAAATTTTGGGAATTTCTGAAGCCAGCACTTGAAAAATCAAGACAATACGCTATAATGAAGTGTTGAAAGGAAATAGAAAATGAGAGAAGAACGATTTCCATTGGTGTCAGATGATGAGGTCATGCTGACTGAGATGCCGGTTATGGACCTCTACGATGAATCTGACTTTATCAGTAATATCAAGGGAGAATACTGTGATAAGAATTATCTGGAATGGGCCCCTATTACTGAAGAAAAACCAGTCAAACCGCTTGAAAAGCCAGTAGAGAAACCTAAGAAGGTTGGCTTAGGAGTAAAAAAAGAAGGAAAGAGCTATGCGGAGGTTGCACGTGAAGAAGCGCGTGCGGACTTGAAAAAGAAACGCTCAGCAAGTTATCTGACTAAGGATATTACTCCTACAAGACGCCCTTCTCAGCAACGTTTGGATAGACAGGGCAATCAACCTACCGCGCCTTTCCAAAAGGAAAATCCTGGTGAATTTGTTAAATATAGTCAAAAATTGACTCAGTCTCATTACATTTTGGCGGAAGAAGTTAGCAATATTTCGACTCAAGCTGAGCCAAAAGAAACTTCAGGACAAAAGAAAAACAACTATGATTTTTTGAAGAAGAGCCAAATCTACAATAAAAAGAATCAACAAAAAGAACAAGAACGTCGGGTTGCCCAAGAGTTGAATCTGACCAGAATTACAGAATAGGGGAGAAAACATGCCAAAGACATATCATTTTATCGGAATTAAGGGATCAGGGATGAGTGCCTTGGCCTTGATGTTGCACCAAATGGGGCATAAGGTTCAAGGATCAGATGTTGAAAAATACTACTTTACTCAACGTGGTCTTGAGCAGGCAGGGATTACCATTCTTCCTTTTGATGAAAAGAATCTAGACGGTGATATGGAAATTATCGCTGGAAATGCCTTTCGTCCAGATAACAACGTCGAAATTGCCTATGCGGACCAAAATGGCATTAGTTACAAACGCTACCATGAGTTCCTAGGTAGCTTTATGCGCGACTTTGTCAGCATGGGAGTTGCTGGAGCGCACGGCAAAACTTCAACGACAGGTATGTTGTCTCATGTCTTGTCTCACATTACAGATACTAGCTTTTTGATTGGGGATGGGACAGGTCGAGGATCAGCTAATGCCAAATATTTTGTCTTCGAATCTGACGAATATGAGCGCCACTTCATGCCTTACCACCCAGAATATTCTATCATCACTAACATTGACTTTGACCATCCAGACTATTTCACAAGTCTAGAGGATGTTTTCAATGCCTTTAACGACTATGCTAAACAAATTACCAAAGGTTTGTTTATCTACGGAGAAGATGCTGAATTGCGTAAGATTACGTCTGATGCACCAATTTATTATTATGGTTTTGAATCAGAAGGTAATGACTTTGTCGCTAGTGATCTTCTTCGTTCAACAACTGGTTCAACCTTCACAGTTCACTTCCGTGGACAAGAATTAGGGCAATTCCATATTCCAACCTTTGGTCGTCATAATATCATGAATGCGACAGCAGTGATTGGATTGCTTTACACAGCAGGATTTGATTTGAACTTGGTGCGTGAACACTTGAAAACATTTGCCGGTGTTAAGCGTCGTTTCACTGAGAAAATTGTCAATGACACAGTGATTATCGATGACTTTGCCCACCATCCAACAGAAATTATTGCAACCTTGGATGCGGCTCGTCAGAAATACCCAAGCAAGGAAATTGTTGCAGTCTTCCAACCGCATACTTTTACAAGAACAATTGCCTTGTTGGACGAATTTGCCCACGCTTTGAACCAAGCGGATGCAGTTTACCTAGCGCAAATTTATGGATCTGCTCGTGAAGTAGACCATGGTGATGTTAAGGTAGAAGACCTAGCCAATAAAATCACTAAGAAACACCAAGTGATCACTGTTGAAAATGTTTCTCCACTCCTAGACCATGACAATGCTGTTTACGTCTTTATGGGAGCAGGAGATATCCAAACCTATGAATACTCATTTGAGCGACTCTTGTCTAACTTGACAAGCAATGTTCAATAGGATTTTCCCATGGAAATTCCAATTAAGATCATTCAGGCAAGTAAGTCTGATTTGGCTGAGATAGAGGAACTTCAGGCTTCATCTTTTCCAGCTGAAAAGCAGCAACCTTCCCATATTTTAGAAGAAAGTATCCGTAAGTATGCGGATACCTTTCTTCTAGCTAGGGATGAAAATCAGCTTTTGGGCTATGTTCTAAGTGGTCCTCAGCCCCACAATCCGCAATGTCTAGAAATACATTCTTTAGTCATTGAGGCTGACCATCAGAGACAGGGCTTGGGAACGCTTCTTCTTGCGGCTTTGAAAGATGTGGCAGTTAAGCAGGATTACAAAGCTATCCGTTTGAAGAGTTCGGATGAGTTGCTTTCCTATTTTGAAATGAACGGTTTTATTGATGAAGAAGAGACAGATTCGCTTTATGCAGCTAGTCAAGATTTTAGTATGATTTGGTTTAATCTCTTTTTTAGGAGGCGAAATGGAAATTAGGAAAGCAAGATTAGAAGATTTGGATCGTATCGTTGAGATTGAACTAGAAAATTTCTCGATTGAAGAAGCCATTCCTCGCTCTGTTTTTGAAGCACATTTGCGAGAAATTCAGACCTCATTTCTGGTTGCAGAAAAAGAAGGCAGAATCATGGGGTATATAGAAGGACCAGTTGGCCCCCACCGTCATCTGCAAGACCAGTCCTTTACAGAGGAGATAGAAGACCATAGTCATGAGCCTGGTGGTTATATCTCTGTGACCTGTCTTTCTATTGCCAAGGAGGCACAGGGCCTTGGACTTGGCCAGAAATTATTAACAGCCTTGAAAGAGTTGGCGCTTGAACACGAAAGAGAAGGTATTAACCTAACCTGTCATGACTATCTCATCGCCTACTATGAAAAACATGGATTTGTCAATGAAGGCCAGTCCCAGTCAACCTTTGCAGGAGAAACCTGGTATGATATGGTCTGGGAAGCTAAAAAATAAGCTAGAAAAGCATGCTAGGTTGCTTTTCTTTCGTTTTTAAGATATAATATTATGGATTGTCAACGAGGAGGATAAACTTTTGAGTGAAAAGCCAAGAGAAGACGAAAAATTAAGCTTTAAAGAGCAGATTTTACGTGATTTAGAAAAAGTAAAACAATATGAAGGGATTCGTCAAGAGGCTGCTGAGCTGGCTGAGAAAAAAGAGGCCTTGTCTGTCCCTGAAACAAAAATTGCTGATGAAGAAGTGATGAACGCATCCCTATCAGCTGTCGAAAAAATTATGGAGAATGCACCACGTGTTCCACAGCATCCTAGTGAGGACGTGCCTGCATCACCAGCAGATGAACGAAGAGAGGAAGCTCCAATCGTTCCTAGTCATCCAAGTCAAGATGTTCCAGCTTCTCCAGCTGAAGAAAGTCCATCAAGACCGGTTCCGGGACCAGAAGTCATTCGTCCTAAAAAAGCTGAAAAAGATGTGAACACAACTCCAACAAGAGTAGCTGTTTCTTATAAGACTGAAGCACAAAAAGAGACACAAGCAGAAACGCCAAGACCAGAACCGGTTGTCGAAGCGGAAGCTGTTGAAGTGATTTCTGAAACTCCACGTCGTAGTCGTCGTGAGACAGTTAAACCTGTTAAGAAGAAAAAATCACATTTGAAGGCTTTCTTCATTTCTCTATTGATTTTCCTTGCCTTGATTTCTGCAGGTGGTTACTTCGGTTACCAGTATGTTCAATCATCTTTACTACCTGTAGATGCAAATTCTAAGGAATATGTAACGGTTCAAATCCCAGAAGGATCTAATGTCCAAGAGATTGGATCAACTCTTGAACATTCTGGTGTGATTAAACACGGTGTGATTTTTGCTTTTTATGCTAAATATAAGAATTATTCAGATCTGAAGGCTGGATATTACAATTTGCAAAAGAGCATGAGTACAGAGGATATCATCAAGGAACTTCAAAAAGGTGGTACTCCTGAACCTCAAGAACCGTCACTTGCAGATTTGACCATTCCAGAGGGCTATACAATTGAGCAAATTGCCCAAGCTGTAGGCCAATTACAAGGTGAATTCAAAGAACCTTTGACAGCGGAAGCTTTCTTGGCTAAAGTTCAAGATGACAACTTTATCAGTCAAGAAGTTGCTAAATATCCAAATCTACTCGAAAGCTTGCCAACGAAAGAAAGTGGAGTTCGTTACCGTTTGGAAGGTTATCTTTTCCCAGCGACCTACTCTATCAAGGAAAGCACAACTATTGAAAGCTTGATTGATGAGATGCTGGCAGCTATGGATAAGACTTTGACTCCGCACTATAGTGCAATCAAGTCTAAAAACTTGACAGTTAATGAATTGCTAACAATTGCTTCACTTGTTGAAAAAGAAGGTGCTAAGACTGAAGACCGTAAGTTGATTGCAGGTGTCTTCTACAATCGTTTGAACCTTGGTATGCCACTTCAAAGCAATATTGCAATCTTGTATGCCCAAGGGAAACTTGGCCAAAATATTAGCCTAGCAGATGATGCTGGAATTGACACATCGATTAATTCACCATATAATGTTTATACCAAACCTGGTTTGATGCCTGGTCCAGTAGATAGTCCAAGTCAGGACGCGATTGAAGCAAGTATCAACCAAACAAAGAGTGAGAACCTCTACTTTGTAGCAAATGTTACAGATGGTAAAGTCTATTACGCAGTGACACAGGAAGAACATGATCGTAATGTAGCTGAGCACGTCAATAGCAAGCTTACTCAAAATAGTAGTTCAAACTAAGACTACAAAAATGAGAATCTCAGATAGAGATTCAATACTATCGAAAGAAAGTTGAGAAAAATGGCAGAAAAAACATATCCTATGACCCTTGCGGAAAAGGAAAAACTTGAAAAAGAATTAGAAGAATTGAAATTGGTCCGCCGACCAGAAGTGGTAGAACGCATAAAGATTGCTCGTTCGTACGGTGACCTTTCAGAAAACAGTGAATACGAAGCAGCTAAGGATGAACAAGCCTTTGTCGAAGGACAAATCTCTAGCTTGGAAACAAAAATCCGTTATGCTGAAATCGTCAATAGCGACTCAGTTGCCCAAGACGAAGTAGCGATTGGTAAAACAGTTACTATCCAAGAAATTGGTGAGGACGAAGAAGAAGTTTATATTATCGTAGGTTCAGCTGGTGCAGATGCCTTTGCAGGAAAGGTTTCAAATGAAAGCCCAATTGGACAAGCCTTGATTGGCAAGAAAACAGGTGATACAGCAACAATTGAAACACCTGTTGGTAGCTATGATGTAAAAATTTTGAAGGTTGAAAAAACAGCCTAAAAATAGAAAAAAGGAGTGGGGAGGCAGTGCGCTTCACTCACTCCTTTTTCCATTTTAAATTGAATTGGAGACGTTATGAGTTCAAAGAAGAAAAAAAATAAGATGGAGCGTGGTCTAACCAATCGTCACGTACAGGTTATGGCCATTGCGGGAACAATCGGAACAGGACTCTTTTTGGGAGCAGGTCGCTCTATCAGCTTAACAGGTCCTTCCATTGTACTGATTTATATGATTACTGGAGCTTTCATGTTCCTCATGATGCGTGCGGTTGGGGAAATGCTCTACCAAGACCCTGAGCAACATACCTTTATCAACTTTATCACGCGCCATTTGGGTAAGGGCTGGGGTTATTTCTCAGTTTGGTCTTACTGGTTATCCGTTGTCTTTATCGGTATGGCGGAAATCACTGCTATCTCTCACTATGTTCAGTTTTGGTTCCCTAGCTGGCCAAGTTGGATGATTGAGATTGGATTTTTGACTATTCTAGCCTTAGTAAATCTGATTGCGGTGAAGCTCTTTGGGGAAGTTGAGTTTTGGTTTGCTATGGTCAAGATTGTGGCTATTTTAGCTATGATTGCCACAGGAGTCTTTATGGTCTTGACAGGCTTTAAGACACCACATGGAGTAGCAAGTTTGGCTAATATCACCGATAATTTCTCCCTATTCCCAAATGGTGGAGTAAACTTTGTCATGGCCTTCCAGATGGTTTTCTTTGCCTACCTCATGATTGAGTTTATTGGGGTAACGACTTCTGAAACAAAAAATCCTCGTCAGGTATTGCCAAAAGCTGTTAAGGAAATTCCATTACGTATTGCCTTTTTCTATGGAGGAGCCCTATTAGCCATCATGGCTATCATTCCGTGGCGTGAGCTTGCATCGGCTGATTCTCCCTTTGTTACAGTATTTGAATTGGCCGGTATCAAGTGGGCGGCAGCCTTAATTAACTTCGTCGTTTTGACCTCAGCAGCATCTGCTCTTAACTCAACCCTTTATTCAACAGGTCGTCACTTGTATCAGATTGCCCATGATTCACCAAACCCATTCTTAAAGGCTATTAAGGCAGATACCCTTTCTCGCCACAATGTGCCACAAAATGCCATCATCGCTTCAGCAATCTTGATTGCCCTAGCGGCCTTTATCAATGTCTTGCCAGGTGTTTCGGATGCCTTTGCCTTGATTACGGCATCATCATCAGGTGTTTATATCGCCATTTATATCTTGATTATGGTGGCTCACCTCAAGTATCGCAAATCACCAGACTTTATGGCGGATGGCTATCTCATGCCCCATTATCGTTTCCTAAATCCTTTAACCATGCTCTTCTTTGCCTTTGTCTTCGTAACCCTCTTTTTACAAGAGTCTACATTTGTAGGAGCAATCGGATCAGCTATCTGGATTATCGGTTTCGGGATTTATAGCCAGTGGAAATTTAGAAAATAGATTAATACTCAATGAAAATCAAAGAGCAAACTAGGAAGCTAGTCGCAGGCTGCTCAAAACACGGTTTTGAGGTTGTGGATAGAACTGACGAAGTCAGTAACATATATACGGCAAGGTGAAGCTGACGTGGTTTGAATTTGATTTTCGAAGAGTGTAAGGACTCATCAACTCAGGTTGGTGAGTTTTTGCTAGTTTGACAGTCTATTGAAATAAGACTATAATCAAGCTGTAACAGTATTTGAGGAGGTTTAGATGTACTTTAGATTGGAAAATAAGGAATCCCATAAATCACAAGAAATAGGGAATCTGATTCGTGCTTATAACCGTTCAAAAAGAGAAGAGGCTGAAAGTTAGCCACTTAATCTTTATGTCGAAGATGAGAAGTGCAATCTCCTAGCAGGTTTGATAGCTGAGACTTTTGGAAATTGGCTAGAAATCGAGTATTTATTTGTAAAAGAGGAACTGAGAGGGCAAGGGATCGGTTCAAAACTATTGCAGCAAGCAGAAACTGAAGCTAAGAATCGAAGCTGTCGTTTTGCTTTTGTCAATACTTACCAGTTTCAAGCTCCAGATTTTTATAAAAGGCATGGCTACAAGGAAGTCTTTACCTTACAAGACTATCCCTACATTGGGCAAAGATATTATTACCAAAAGAATCTGTAAGGTGAATATGAAGTGATAAGCTCGTACATGAGTATGGAGGTGGACTGATGGATATGAGTAACTATCGATAAATACAAGTTAGGACCTAGAAATTGTGTCTTTCTAGACGATATTTAAGACAAACCAATCGCAGCTGAGACATTAGATGTGAAAGCTTACCATGCCGTTGATATTTTGAAAAAATTGAATAAGCAGAAAACTCTCTATCTTTTTGTGGTAGAGAATTTTTTTATTAACAAAATATTACAAAATGACAGATATATGTTGCATTAAGTTAGATATATGATATAATAATGTTAAAAAGAGGCGCAACTTTTTAAAACTATAAGGAGGATGCAGGTGGCTAAAAATTTAAAATTAAAATTAGCTCGGGTAGAGCTTGATTTAACTCAAGGTCAACTGGCAGAGGCTGTCGGGGTGACGCGCCAGACTATTGGTTTGATAGAGGCGGGGAAATACAATCCCAGTCTCTCGCTCTGCCAGTCCATTTGCAGATGTTTAGGCAAAACTTTGGATCAATTATTTTGGGAGGAAGAAGATGAAAAATAGATTTTTTTATTATCAATTACTAGACGAAAGAGAAGAACAACTGATCAATAAAGCGGGGGCTGAAAGTTTCTATATCTCTATAGCTTTCTTGATTTTATCTTATATGATTGCAGTATTAGCACCAAGTCTTTTTAATCCGAGAATGATTCTCATCATTATCATTATTGGAACTTCTTACTTTTTCGGCCGTGCTCGAGATTTTGGTGTGAACTACTATAGTCGTTTTCATTTTACATTTTTAGGGTGTTTGCTGGTAACTCTTGCTATTACGACTCTTTTGATGTTGCAGAATTATCAATTTAACATAGAAATTTATCAGCACAATCCTTTGAACCTTAAATACTTATCTGCTTGGGTCATTACTTATCTGATTTATCTTCCTTGGGTTTTTATCGGTAATCTCGGCCTTAAAAGTTATGGAGAATGGGCTCAGAAAAAGTTTGAACAAGACATGGATGAACTGGAGAGCAGAGAATAGCTTGTTACTCTTTTCTCAATACAGCCAAAATGTGTTATAATAGTACTAATTTATTGGAATACATGAAAGTTCTTGAAAATTTTTATGTGTTTCTAGCTAAGGAAGTAGGAAAAGTATGTATCCAGATGATAGTTTGACATTGCACACGGACTTGTACCAGATTAACATGATGCAGGTTTACTTTGACCAAGGAATTCACAATAAAAAGGCGGTCTTTGAGGTTTATTTCCGCCAACAGCCTTTTAAGAATGGCTATGCGGTTTTTGCTGGTTTAGAAAGAATTGTGAGTTATCTTGAAGACTTGCGTTTTTCAGATAGTGATATCGCCTATTTGGAGTCGCTTGGCTATCAGGGGGCATTCTTGGACTATCTCCGCAATTTCAAGTTGGAGTTGACCGTTCGTTCTGCCCAAGAAGGGGATTTGGTTTTTGCTAATGAACCGATTGTGCAGGTGGAAGGCCCTCTAGTCCAATGTCAATTGGTCGAAACGGCCCTTTTGAACATCGTCAACTACCAGACCTTGGTGGCGACTAAGGCAGCTCGTATTCGTTCAGTCATTGAAGATGAACCTTTAATGGAGTTTGGGACACGTCGGGCGCAAGAGATGGATGCGGCTATCTGGGGAACACGCGCAGCGGTGATTGGTGGAGCCAATGGAACCAGCAATGTGCGTGCTGGTAAACTCTTTGATATTCCTGTCTTGGGGACTCACGCCCATGCCTTGGTACAGGTTTATGGTAACGACTATGAAGCTTTCAAGGCTTACGCTGCGACCCACAAAAACTGTGTCTTTCTTGTGGACACCTATGACACCCTTCGCATCGGGGTACCCGCTGCCATTCAGGTGGCGCGTGAGCTGGGTGACCAGATTAACTTTATGGGTGTGCGGATTGACTCTGGGGATATTGCTTACATTTCCAAGAAAGTTCGTCAGCAATTGGACGATGCTGGATTTACAGAGGCTAAGATTTATGCTTCAAATGATTTGGACGAAAATACCATCCTCAACCTCAAGATGCAAAAGGCCAAGATTGATGTCTGGGGCGTGGGAACTAAGCTGATTACAGCCTATGACCAGCCAGCTCTTGGGGCAGTTTATAAGATTGTTGCGATCGAAGATGAAAATGGGAACATGCGCAATACGATCAAGCTGTCAAATAATGCTGAAAAAGTGTCTACACCAGGTAAGAAGCAGGTGTGGCGCATTACCAGTCGTGAAAAAGGCAAGTCAGAAGGAGACTATATCACTTATGATGGCGTAGATGTTGCCAGCATGACAGAAATCAAGATGTTCCATCCGACTTATACCTACATCAAGAAGACGGTTCGTAATTTTGACGCTGTTCCTCTCTTGGTGGATATCTTTAAAAACGGGGAATTGATATACAAGCTGCCTAGCTTGACTGAGATTCAGGACTATGCTCGTAAGGAATTTGACAAGCTTTGGGATGAGTACAAGCGCGTGCTCAATCCGCAACACTATCCAGTGGATTTGGCGCGTGATGTATGGCAAGATAAGATGGACTTGATTGATAAGATGCGCAAGGAAGCCCTCGGCGAAGGAGAAGAAGAATGAGTTTGCAAGAAACGATTATCCAAGAACTGGGTGTCAAACCAGTGATTGATGCCCAGGAAGAAATCCGTCGTTCTATTGATTTCTTAAAGAGATATCTGAAAAAACATCCCTTCCTAAAAACCTTTGTACTAGGGATTTCTGGAGGACAAGACTCAACCTTAGCAGGACGATTGGCTCAACTGGCCATGGAAGAACTGCGAGCAGAAACGGGAGATGACAGCTACAAATTTATCGCTGTCCGCCTGCCTTATGGAGTGCAAGCTGATGAAGCAGATGCTCAAAAAGCCCTAGCCTTCATTCAGCCAGATATCAGTTTAGTGGTGAATATCAAGGAATCAGCTGATGCCATGACAGTTGCAGTTGAAGCGACAGGAAGCCCTGTTTCAGACTTCAACAAGGGCAATATCAAGGCTCGCTGCCGTATGATTGCTCAGTATGCCCTTGCTGGTTCCCATAGCGGAGCGGTCATTGGAACAGACCATGCTGCGGAAAATATCACAGGTTTCTTTACCAAGTTTGGTGACGGGGGTGCAGATATTCTCCCTCTTTACCGCCTCAATAAACGCCAAGGAAAACAACTCTTACAGGAACTTGGTGCAGACCCAGCCCTTTATGAAAAAATCCCAACAGCAGACCTAGAAGAAGACAAACCAGGTCTAGCTGATGAAGTAGCCCTCGGAGTCACTTATGAAGAGATTGACGACTACCTAGAAGGCAAAACAATCAGCCCAGAAGCCCAAGCGACTATTGAAAACTGGTGGCACAAAGGCCAACATAAACGCCACCTACCAATCACCGTCTTTGATGACTTTTGGGAGTGAAAACCTCCAGTGGAGGTTTTCAGCCCGAGTCTAGAAACGGGAAAACGAGGAACCTCCAGTGGAGGTTTTTACCCCTAGCATGGAAACAAGTAAGCTAGGAAGTCCAGTGGACCTTTTTAGCTTATTACCTTGAAATTCAACAGCAAAACAAATTTCAATGCTGACTGGACAGAGAATCATCTATTAGAAAGCGAGGTAGCGACATGAAAGCTATCGGTACGGAAATATTACAGACAGATCGTTTAATCTTGCGAAGATTTTTGGAAAGTGATGCAGAAGCCATGTTTCAGAATTGGGCTTCGTCCGCTGAAAATCTGACCTATGTCACCTGGGATCCTCATCCTGATGTCGAGGTGACTCGAAATTCGATTCGTAACTGGGTTACTTCCTATGATAATCCCAACTATTATAAATGGGCCATTTGCCTCAAAGAAAAACCTGAGCAAGTGATAGGAGATATTAGCATCGTTGAAATGGATGAGAATGATTCTTCTTGTGAAATTGGCTATGTTTTAGGAAAAAACTATTGGGGTCGTGGTATGATGACGGAGGCTTTGAAAGCTGTCTTGGACTTTTGTTTTACTCAAGCAGGTTTTCAAAATGTTAGAGCACGATATGCTAGTCTCAATCCAGCTTCAGGTCGTGTCATGGAGAAGGCTGGAATGTCCTATTTAAAAACAATTGTCAATGGTGTAGAGAGAAAAGGCTATCTGGCGGACCTAATTTATTATCAGAT
The DNA here is from genome assembly GCF_023109515.1 of Streptococcus mitis. GTDB lineage: Bacteria > Bacillota > Bacilli > Lactobacillales > Streptococcaceae > Streptococcus > Streptococcus mitis_CS. The sequence goes on along the minus strand of NZ_JALDUM010000001.1, from coordinate 956,862 downwards.
AAGTAGGGAAGACTAGTGAAATTTCTTTTCAGTTTCCATCAAAGTCAGACTTTGTCTGGCTTTTTTTGCAACTTTTTTACATAACCTGATTAAATCCCTATTTTTCCCTATCATTGTCCCTGTTTTTTCTGGAGTTTTGGGGCTATAATAGTCCTATCAAATCAAAGAATGGAGGAAGGCAATGGATAATATAATCTTTTTTATCAGTGTTTTTCTTGCTGGAATTCTTTCCTTCTTTTCTCCTTGTATTTTACCCTTGTTACCGGTTTATGCAGGGGTCTTGTTGGATGAAAAAGATGGTTCTCAGGCTTCTAGTGGAAAATATTCAATCTCACTTGTTAGTTTATTACGAACTCTAGCCTTTATAGTGGGGATTTCCTTTGTTTTTATCTTACTAGGCTATGGAGCTGGTTTTTTAGGAAATTTATTGTATGCATCTTGGTTTCAGTATGTGACGGGTGCTGTTATCATTCTCTTGGGCTTGCACCAGATGGAAATCTTACATTTGCAGGGGCTTTACAAGGAAAGAAGGCTACAATTAAAGAGACAGGTGCAAAAGGGGAACGGCTATAGTCGGGCATTTTTACTGGGGTTAACCTTTAGTTTTGCTTGGACGCCATGTGTGGGGCCGGTTCTGGGTTCTGTTTTAGCCTTGGCGGCTTCAGGTGGTTCAGGAGCTTGGCAGGGAGCTGGTCTCATGTTGGTTTACACGCTGGGCTTGGCACTACCATTTTTGGTTCTAGCTCTCGCCTCCAGCTATGTTTTGAAACATTTCCGAAAACTCCATCCTTATCTCGGAACCCTCAAAAAAGTGGGCGGTTTCCTCATTATCGTGATGGGAATCTTGGTGCTTTTGGGGAATGCTTCCATTTTGACTACATTATTTGAATAGAGAGGAAAAAGAAATGAAAAAATGGCAAACATGTCTCCTTGGAGTAGGCTCAATCTGTTGCTTGGCAGCCTGTTCAGCTAAAAATATGTCAGACCAATCTACTATGAAGGAGCAAACAAAAACAGAACAAGTCAGTTCGCAAACTGCCACTAAAGGTCAAGCAGTCGCTGATTTTGAACTGACAGGTGTAGATGGAAAGACCTACCGCTTGTCTGATTACAAGGGCAAGAAAGTTTATCTCAAATTCTGGGCTTCTTGGTGTTCTATCTGTCTGGCTAGTCTTCCAGATACGGATGAAATTGCTAAGGATGCTGGAGACGACTATGTAGTTTTGACAGTGGTCTCTCCTGGACATAAGGGGGAACAAGCAGAAGCTGACTTTAAGAACTGGTACAAGGGCTTGGATTATAAAAATTTCCCAGTTCTAATTGATCCATCAGGCAAACTTTTGGAAAGTTATGGTGTCCGTTCTTACCCAACTCAAGCCTTTATAGACAAGGAAGGCAAGCTGGTCAAAACGCAACCAGGTTTTATGGATAAGGATATGATTTTAAAGACATTGAAAGAAATGGGGTAGAGAAAGGTCATGAATGATAAAGTAAAATTGTTTGTCTTGGCAGGGATTTTTTTCCTAGCCATAACCGGTTTCTATTTTCTATTGATGCGAAATGCAGGGCAGACAGATACCTCGCAAATTGAGAAAGCGTCAGTTAGCCAAGGAGGAAAAACAGTGAAAAAAACAGAAGTGAGTAAAGAGGCAGACTTGCACGAAATTTATCTAGCTGGGGGATGTTTCTGGGGAGTTGAGGAATACTTCTCACGCGTGCCCGGAGTGACAGATGCTGTTTCAGGCTATGCAAACGGTAGAGGGGAAACAACCAAGTACGAATTGATTAACCAAACAGGTCATGCGGAGACTGTACATGTCACCTATGATGCCAAGCAAATTTCCCTCAAGGAAATCCTGCTTCATTACTTCCGCATCATTAATCCAACCAGCAAAAATAAACAAGGAAATGATGTGGGTACCCAGTACCGTACTGGTGTTTATTACACAGATGACAAAGATTTAGAGGTGATTAACCAAGTCTTTGATGAGGTGGCTAAGAAATACGACCAACCTCTAGCAGTTGAAAAGGAAACCTTGAAGAATTTTGTGGTGGCTGAGGACTATCACCAAGACTACCTCAAGAAAAATCCAAATGGCTACTGTCATATCAATGTCAATCAGGCTGCCTATCCCGTCATCGATGCCAGCAAATATCCCAAACCAAGCGATGAGGAATTGAAAAAGACCCTGTCACCTGAGGAGTATGCAGTTACCCAGAAAAATCAAACAGAACGTGCTTTCTCAAACCGTTACTGGGATAAATTTGAATCTGGTATCTATGTAGATGTGGCAACTGGCGAACCTCTCTTTTCATCAAAGGACAAGTTCGAGTCTGGTTGCGGCTGGCCTAGTTTCACCCAGCCAATCAGTCCAGATGTTGCTACCTACAAGGAAGATAAATCTTACAATATGACACGCATGGAAGTGAGAAGCCGAGTCGGAGATTCTCACCTTGGCCATGTCTTTACGGATGGACCACAGGACAAGGGTGGCTTGCGCTACTGTATCAATAGTCTCTCTATTCGCTTCATTCCCAAAGACCAAATGGAAGAAAAAGGCTACGCTTATTTACTAGATTACGTTGATTAAGAGGGCTTTCCTAAGCAGTTAGAGGAGAATTTTGCTATACTGATACTAGTAAGTGACAAAGGAGAGAAGCATGACCTATACAATCTTAATCGTAGAAGATGAATATCTGGTAAGACAAGGATTGACCAAGCTGGTCAATGTAGCAGCCTACGATATGGAAATCATCGGTCAAGCTGAAAATGGAAGGCAGGCTTGGGAATTGATACAAAAGCAGGTGCCAGATATTATTTTAACCGATATCAACATGCCTCAGCTGAATGGCATCCAGTTGGCCAGTCTGGTCCGAGAAACCTATCCTCAGGTGCATTTGGTCTTTTTAACAGGTTACGATGATTTTGATTATGCTTTGTCTGCTGTCAAACTAGGTGTGGATGATTACCTACTCAAGCCCTTTTCTCGTCAGGATATCGAGGAAATGCTGGGGAAAATCAAGCAAAAGTTGGACAAAGAAGAGAAAGAAGAGCAGTTACAAGATCTATTGACTGATAAGTTTGAGGGAAATATGGCCCAGAAAATCCAGTCCCATCTGGCTGATAGCCAGTTTAGTTTAAAGTCTTTAGCAAATGACTTAGGCTTTAGTCCGACTTATCTGAGTTCTTTGATTAAGAAAGAGTTGGGCCTGCCTTTTCAGGATTATTTGGTGCGAGAACGTGTCAAACAAGCCAAACTCTTGCTTCTGACAACGGATTTAAAGATTTATGAGATCGCAGAGAAAGTTGGTTTTGAAGATATGAACTATTTTACCCAACGCTTTAAACAGATTGCGGGTGTGACACCTCGTCAGTTTAAGAAGGGGGAAGGTCGATGAAACGTTCTTCTCTCTTAGTCAGAATGGTTATTTCCATCTTTCTGGTCTTTCTCATTCTCCTAGCTCTGGTTGGGACTTTCTACTATCAATCTAGTTCTTCAGCCATTGAGGCTAGCATTGAGGGCAATAGTCAAACGACTATCAGTCAGACTAGCCACTTTATCCAGTCTTATATCAAAAAATTAGAAACCACCTCGACCAGTTTGACCCAGCAGACGGATGTCCTAGCCTATGCTGAGAATCCCAGTCAAGACAAGGTCAAGGGAATCCGAGATCTATTTTTGACTATCTTAAAGGCAGACCAGGACTTGAAAGCTGTTGTGCTGGTAACCAAGTCTGGTCAGCTCATTTCTACAGATGACAGTGTGCAGATGAAAACTTCTTCTGATATGATGGCTGAGGATTGGTACCAAAAGGCCATTCATCAGGGAGCCATGCCAGTTTTGACACCAGCTCGTAAATCAGATAGCCAGTGGGTCATTTCTGTCACTCAGGAACTTGTTGATGCAAAGGGAGCTAATCTGGGTGTGCTTCGTTTGGATATTTCTTATGAAACTCTGGAAGCCTATCTTAACCAACTTCAGTTGGGTCAGCAGGGCTTTGCCTTTATCATCAATGAAAACCATGAATTTGTTTATCATCCTCAACATACAGTTTATAGTTCGTCTAGCGAAATGGAGGCCATGAACCCCTATATTGAGACAGGGCAGGGTTATACTCCAGACCACCAATCCTATGTCAGTCAAGAAAAGATTGCTGGAACTGATTGGACGGTTCTGGGTGTGTCTTCGTTGGAGAAGTTAGATCAGGTTCGGAGTCAACTCATGTGGACCTTGCTTGGGGCTAGTGTCACATCTCTTCTTGCCTGTCTCTGCTTGGTGTGGTTCAGTCTCAAACGTTGGATTGCTCCCTTGAAGGATTTGAGAGAAACTATGCTGGAGATTGCTTCTGGTAATCAGAATCTTCGTGCCAAGGAAACTGGTGCCCATGAACTGAGAGAAGTGACTCGCCAGTTCAATGCTATGTTGGATCAGATTGATCAGTTGATGGCAGCTATTCGCAGGCAGGAAGAAACAACCCGTCAGTATGAACTTCAAGCCTTGTCGAGCCAGATTAATCCGCATTTCCTCTATAATACCTTGGACACCATCATCTGGATGGCAGAATTTCAGGACAGTCAGAGAGTGGTTCAAGTGACCAAGTCCTTGGCTACCTACTTCCGCTTGGCGCTCAATCAAGGCAAGGATTTGATTTGCCTGTATGACGAAATCAACCATGTCCGCCAGTATCTCTTTATCCAGAAACAACGCTATGGAGATAAACTGGAATACGAAATTAATGAAAATCCTGCCTTTGATAATCTAGTCTTGCCCAAGCTGGTGTTGCAACCTCTAGTAGAAAATGCTCTTTACCATGGCATCAAGGAGAAAGAAGGTCAGGGTCATATTAGAGTCTCTGTCCAGAAACAGGATTCAGGATTGGTCATCCGCATTGAGGATGATGGCGTTGGTTTCCAAGCTACTGGCGATAGTAGTCAAAGTCAACTCAAACGTGGGGGAGTTGGTCTTCAAAATGTTGATCAACGGCTCAAACTTCACTTTGGAGAAGATTACCAAATGAAGATTGATTCTATTCCCTCAAAAGGGACGACAGTTGAAATATACATAAATAGAATAGAAACTAGCTAACTCCCAGTCAATTCTGGGAGTTTTATGCGTAATTGGGCAAGCATTCTAGGTTGTCTATCTTGCTAAAACGTAGAAAAAACGATATGATAGATAATGACAAAAGAGGTATCAAGTATGAAGGAAAAAGACATTCAAAGAGACACAAGCCAGATTGTAAAAGATGTATTAGAAAAGGCCAATTTGAAGCAAGGATCTATCTTTGTTTTGGGCCTTTCTTCTAGTGAAGTGATAGGTGGTCAGATTGGCAAGGAATCCAGTCAAGAAATTGGGGAAATCATTGTGAAGACCATCCTAGATATCCTAGAGGAAAAAGGAATTCATCTAGCTGTTCAAGGTTGTGAACATGTCAATCGGGCCCTCGTCGTTGAACGTCAGTTGGCAGAGCAGTTTGGTCTGGAAATCGTCAGTGTCCTTCCTACTCTCCATGCAGGAGGTTCAGGTCAGTTGGCAGCCTTCAAGTTTATGCAAGATCCAGTTGAGGTTGAATTTATCAAGGCTCATGCTGGATTGGATATCGGAGACACTGCAATTGGTATGCATGTCAAGCATGTTCAGGTTCCGATTCGCCCTCTTTTGAGAGAAATTGGGCATGCCCATGTAACGGCTCTTGCTAGCCGTCCAAAATTAATTGGAGGTGCGCGTGCGCATTATCCACAAGATTCTATCAGAAAGTCATGAGAATGAGAAAAACAAAACAACAACTAGAAAAAATCACTAAATATTCCATTCGTAAGCTAACTGTTGGGGTAGGTCCTGTAGCCATTGGGGCCTTCCTTTTTGGTGCAAGTGCCCTTTCAGTAGATAAGGTTCAGGCCAATGAAGTTGGTGGTGCTCATAGTGTTCATTACCGTTATTTGGCGGAGCAGGAATTGACCGATTCTGAAAAAGCCCTGATTCATCATGAGGTTCCTGCAGAATTTCAAGATGATGATATTCTTTATGTAGTTTATCGTAAGAAGGCAACTACCAGTCAACAACTTCCTTACACAGGAAGCAAGGAAGTCGCTCTAGCAGGTCTTGGCTTGGCAACAGCTTCTCTAGCAGTCTTTTTGGTGTCTAAAAAAGGTCGTAGAGAAGTTCTAGGTGTTCTATTGATTGGTTCTTTAGGAGCCAGTACCTTTGTACCTTATGGGACATTCGCATTTGAAAATAAAGAATTGCTTTCTTATAACCAAACTATTTCAGCCTCTACACATGAAGGCTTGGCTGAAGGGATTATCCACATTGATGGCTATGAATACATTGGCTACTTCAAGGAAGCAGAACTCCATCCATTAAGACCAGATTCAGCAGAACAGCCTCAGTTTCCAGTAGAAAAGCAAAATGCAAATGAAATCGAGAGAACAGAAGTCGTTCAAGAAAGACCTGCTGTTGCTCCAGAAACTATCGTTGAGAATCCAGTAGTAGAGACTCCAGTTGCTCCTGCTATTGAAGAAAAACCAGTTTCTGAGAAGCCTCAGACAATACAGGAAGAGAGCTTGGTGGAGATTCCTTTTGAAACAATCACAAGCCCAGATGCGAATCTAGCAGAAGGACAGACTCATATCGTCACAGCTGGAGTAAAGGGTCAGCGTCGCCTTGTAAGCAAAGTTTCAATGGTCAACGGTCAAGAAGTTAGAGAAGTCATCGAAGACCAAGTAGTCCAAAATCCTGTGTCGCAAGTCATTGCAGTCGGAACGAAGAAAGAGGTGCAACCTGCTCCAACTCCAGTACCACAAGCTGAACCAACGCATCAGGTAGCTAAAGGGACGCAAGAGGAAGGTAAAACTGGCCAAGCCTTAACACAACCTGAATTGCCAGAGGCTCCAGTTGAAGTAAAAGGAACTCAAGAAGAAGGTAAGGTAGGACAAGCTCTGACGCAACCAGAACTACCAGAGTATCATGAAGCCAAAGGTGTTCAAGAAGTAAAAGAAGGCGAGAAGCAAGGCCAAGCTTTAGTACAGCCAGAACTTCCTGGATATAAAGAACCAGTTTCAACAAAGGGAACTCAAGAACCTGGTCAAGAAGGTCAAGCACCAGTACAAGAAGTAAACCCAGAATATAAAGTAACAACAGGTACAGTTGAGAAGTCTACCGAAAGTGAATTAGATTTCACAACAGAAGTAGTTCCAGACGATACAAAATATGTAGATGAAGAAGTTGTTGAACGCGAAGGTTCTAAAGGAGTTCAAGTTACCAAAACAACTTACGAAACAGTGGAAGGTGTGGAAACAGACAAAGTCCTTTCTACAACTACAGAAGTAAAAACTCCTGCTGTTCCTAAAGTCGTTAAAAAAGGAACAAAGCCAGTTGAAGGAACAGTAGTTGAAACAAGAGAAGAAGTCATTCCTTTTGAAACCAAAGAACAAGAAGATGACACTTTAAAACGCGGAACAAGACAAGTAGCTCAAAAAGGTGTAGAAGGTAAGAAACAAATTACTGAAATCTATAAAACGATTCGTGGAGAAAAAACAAATGAAGCTCCAACAGTAGAAGAAACAGTTCTCCAAGCACCTCAAGATGAAATTATCAAAAAAGGTACAAAAGGTTTAGGAAAACCAACCTTAGAATGGGCTAACACAGATAAAGATGTCTTGAAGAAGAGCGCTACAGCTAGTTATACATTGAATAAACCAGCTGGAGTAGAAATCAAATCGATTAAAGTAGCTCTGAAAGATAAGACTGGACAAGTTGTTAAAGAAGTGACAGTAGAAGAAAATAAATTACAAGCTACTTTAGACAACTTGAAATATTATCAAGGCTATACATTATCCACAACGATGGTCTATGATCGAGGCGAAGGCGAAGAAACTGAAACATTAGAAGATAAAGAAATTCAGTTAGACCTTAAAAAAGTTGAAATCAAAAACATCAAAGAAACAAGCTTGATGAGTGTGGACGCTGATGGAAACGAAACAGATACTAGTTTGCTTACAGAAAAACCAGCTGATGTTGCTCCCTTATATTTGCGTGTAACCACTCATGATAACAAAACAACAAGACTTGCGGTAAGTTCTGTTGAAGAAGTTGTTGTTGATGGAAAAACATTGTACAAAGTTGTAGCAAAAGCTCCAGACTTAGTTCAACGTAAAGCTGATGATACATTTAGCGAAGAGTATGTTCATTATTTTGAAAAACAATCACCAAAAGTAGGCAATGTGTACTACAACTTCAATGAACTTGTAAAAGATATGCAAGCTAATCCAACGGGTGAGTTTAAACTTGGTGCAGATTTGAATGCTGTGAATGTTCCGACTCCGAATAAACAATACGTGACGAACATCTTTAAAGGTAAGTTGTATAGTGAAGGAGATAAACGTTATACCATTCACAACCTAGCTCGTCCGTTGTTCAATCGTGTGGAAAATGCCCATATTCATGATATTAACTTTGGTAATGTGAATATTAATATGCCTTGGGCTAATAAGACAGCACCGCTTGGTGATATGTTTAAAAAGTCAACGATTGAAAACATTAAAGTAACAGGTAATGTTGTAGGTAACAATGATGTTACTGGTATGGTCAATAAACTTGATGAATCAAACATGCGTAATGTAGCCTTTATTGGTAACATTACAAGTGTAGGTAATGCAGGATGGTGGTCTGGTGGCCTTGTTAGTGAAAGCTGGAGAAGTAACACAGACAATTCTTATATCGACGCCTATATTAAAGGTAATAAAGCTAAAGTTGGTGGCCTTGTTGCTAAATTAAATCACGGTGACAATCCGATGGATGTTAGCGCATGGGGCCGTTTGAAAAATTCTGTAGCAAAAGGTACAATTGACGTCAAAGAACCTCTTGAAACAGGTGGACTACTTCATTCTAACTGGTCGTGGGGACTTGCTGAAAACAACGTTACTATGATGAAAGTGAAGAATGGTGGTGAGATTCTTTACGGTTCTCGTGATGCAGAGGATGATGATTACTTTGGTGCAAACTGGGTTCGAAATAATAATGTATTCGTTAATGGTGTAAGTGAAGGTAAACAATCATATTCTCGCTCTAGTCGTTGGAAGGGTATTTCCCAAGAAGAAGCCGATGCCAGAATTGCTAAAATGGGAATTACTGCACATGAATATACAATAACTGAACATTTTGTAGATAAGTTAAACCATAAGGCAACAAAAGCAGATACTTACAAATCTACTCAAGATTATGACGTATCTCGTGAACTTGCTTACCGTAATATTGAAAAACTTCAACCATTCTACAACAAAGAATGGATTGTAAATCAAGGTAATAAGATTCCTGCAAATTCTAAATTACTAAATACGGAAGTTTTATCTGTTACAGGTATGAAAGATGGACAATTTGTGACCGATTTATCAGATGCTGACCATATTATGATTCATTACGCTGATAAGACGAAAGAAATTAAGGCTATTACACAAAAAGAATCTAAGGTTCAACAAGTTCGTGAATATAGTATTGAAGGATTAGGTGATGTTGTCTATACACCAAACATGGTTGTTAAAGATCGTGCAAATTTGATTAATGATATCAAAGCTAAATTAGCTTCTGTTGAACTTGATTCAGATGAAGTTCGTAAGATTAATAACAATCCTAAGATGTTATACATGGAGGAAAGCTTCAAAGAAGTTAAAGATAATCTTGATGCTTTAGTTAAAGCTTTAGTTGAAAATGAAGACCATCAATTAAATACGGACGAAGCAGCTAAACGTGCATTGATTAAAAAAGTTGAAGATAACAAAGCTAAAATTATGATGGCACTTACTTACCTCAATCGTTATTATGGAATTGAATATGGTGACTTGAACATTAAGAATATGATGATGTTTAAACCAGACTTCTATGGTAAGACACCAAGTGTTATTGACAGATTGATTCGAATTGGCTCGCAAGAAAAGAATTTAAAGGGTGATAGAACTCAAGATGCATACCGTGAAATTATTGCAGGAGACACTGGTAAAGGTGATTTACGTAGTTTCTTAGATTATAATATGCGTCTCTTCACAAATGATACAGATCTTAACGACTGGTTTATTCACTCAGCGAAAAATGTTTATGTTGTAGAACCTGAAACAACAAATCCAGACTTTAAAAATAAACGTCATCGTGTCTTTGATGGTCTGAATAATAATATGCATGCACGTATGATTTTACCATTATTGAACTTGAAGAAAGCACATATCTTTATGATTTCAACCTATAATACTATGGCTTATAGTTCATTTGAAAAATATGGTAAAAATACGGAAGCTGAACGTGAAGCTTTCAAAGAACGTATTAATTATGTAGCTAAAGCACAACAAACATACTTAGACTTCTGGTCACGTCTTGCACTTCCGAATGTTCGAGATAGACTGCTTAAGAGCCAAAATATGGTTCCTACACCTGTATGGGATAATCAAGCTTATGCGGGTATTAAGGATGCTAATCGTCGTGGATATGGTACAGATGGTAAGGTAGCGACACCAATTCGTGAGTTATTTGGTCCAACAGATAGATGGCATCAAATTAATTGGAATATGGGAGCGATGGCTAAAGTCTATGCAAAACCATATGAAGATGAACAAGTTTTCTTCATGGTAACAAATATGTTAGAGGACTTTGGTATTTCAGCATTTACACATGAAACAACTCACGTAAATGACCGTATGGCATATCTTGGTGGTCATGGACATCGTCAAGGTACAGATCTTGAAGCGTACGCGCAGGGTATGTTACAAACGCCTGATAAATCAACTTCAAATGGTGAATATGGAGCATTAGGGGTTAATATGGCTTATCATCGTCAAAATGACGGAAATCAATGGTATAACCCAGATCCTGAAAAATTACAGACTCGTGAACAAATTGATCACTATATGAAGAATTACAATGATGCTCTTATGATGTTAGATCATCTTGAGGCTGATGCTGTATTACCGCAGTTAAATGGAAATACGAGTCGCTGGTTCAAGAAAATGGATCGACAATATCGTAATGGAAATTCAGGCCATCAGTTCGATAAAATTCGTGAGTTGACAGAGGATGAGAAAAAAGTAGCAATCAATACTATTGATGATTTAATTACTAATAACCTAATGACGAAACATGGTGCTCCTGGTGATGGTACTTATAATCCAACGGACTTTGGGTCTGCTTATGTCAATATGAACATGATGACTGGTATCTATGGTGGAAATACAAGTACAGGTGCTCCTGGTGCGGCATCCTTTAAACACAATACATTCCGTATGTGGGGTTACTTCGGATATGAGAATGGATTTGTTGGATATGCTTCTAGTAAGTATCAAGATGCAGCTAATAAAGAAAATAATAAGATGTTAGGTGATGACTTCATTATCAAGAAAGTTTCTAATAACAGATTTAGTACTCTTGAAGAATGGAAAAAAACTTATTATCAAGAAGTGAAAGCAAAAGCTGACAAAGGATTTACTGCAATTGAAATTGATGGTAAACAAATTACTAATTATGCTGAGCTAAAAGTCTTATTTGATAAGGCGGTTGAGGCTGATCTAGCAGGTGGAGGAACAGCTAAAACTGTAGAGCTTAAATCAAAAGTCTTTAAAGCACTTCTTAAGAATACAGACGGATTCTCAGGAAATCTTTTTAAAGCATAGATTGTATTAAATAGATGAGTAAAAGGTAGATTAAGTTTTTCTTGATCTGCCTTTTTATGCTATACTTGAAATATGCATAGAAAAACAGTGATTGATTTTAGGGCTTTGGGGGAGAGATACATCTTTACCCAGCCGATTAAAGAGTTAAAAACGAGAGATGTAGAAGAAGTGGCAGATTTGCTGGCACAAGTGGAAAGCTACCAAGAGCAAGGCTATTATGTGGTGGGCTATGTCAGCTACGAGGCTGCACCTGCTTTTGAGGAGAAATTAGCAGTTCACAAAGCGCCTTTACTGGCAGAGTACCTGCTATATTTTACCGTTCATGATAGCGTAGAAACTTCACCTATTCCTCTGACTTATGATGAGGTTGATTTGCCTTCAAATTGGCAGGAAGTAACGTCTGCAGAGGACTATGAAAAGGCGATTGCCCAGATTCATCATCATTTGCGGCAGGGGGACACCTACCAGGTAAACTACACCGTACAACTAAAACAAGACTTAAGTGCTAATCCTTTTGCCATCTACAATCGTATGGTGGTAGAGCAGGAGGCGGGTTACAATGCTTATGTTGAACATGATGAGATGGCAGTGATTTCCATGAGTCCAGAGCTCTTTTTTGAGCAAAATGGCCGCGAGTTGACAACGCGACCAATGAAGGGAACGACTCAGCGTGCCATGACTGACCAAGAAGACCTTGCCCAAGCTAGTTGGTTAGAACAGGATCCCAAAAATCGCTCTGAAAATATGATGATTGTGGACCTCTTGCGCAACGATATGAACCGTATTTCTGAAGTGGGAAGTGAGCATGTGGAGCGTTTGTGTCAAGTGGAGCAGTATTCAACTGTTTGGCAGATGACTTCGACTATCAAGAGTCGGTTGCGAGAGGATGTTGACCTTGTTGAAATCTTCCGTTCTCTTTTTCCTTGTGGTTCCATAACGGGAGCTCCGAAAATTGCGACAATGGAGATTATAAAGGACTTGGAGCCACAACCACGCGGAGTCTACTGTGGAACGATTGGTCTCTTGCTTCCAAATGGACGACGGATTTTTAATGTTGCTATCCGAACTATTCAACTGTATCAAGGGAAAGCCATCTATGGAGTAGGTGGCGGTATTACATGGGATAGCACTTGGGAATCTGAATACCGAGAGGTTCATCAAAAGGCGGCAGTTCTCTATCGTAAACAAGCTCGTTTCCAACTGATTACGACTGGAAAAATCAGTCAGAAGAGCTTGCTGTTTGAGAATCAACATATAGAAAGGCTGAGAACAGCTAGTCGGTATTTTGCTTTTCCTTTTGATGCAGAAGACTTGAAACAAAAGATAGAAGAAGAGTGTCGAGCTTGTGATTATCGCCAAGACTATCGATTGCGAATTTCTCTCGGCAAGTCTGGAGAGATAGAACTCAGTCGTCAAGTATTAACACCTCTTGGTCCAAGTTTTTGTCAGGCCAAACTTTGTCTGCAAGAAGCTAATTTGCAACAAGCCTTTACCTACTTCAAAACAAGCTACCGACCTCACTTGAGCCTAGGGGAACAAGAGAAGATTTACCATAATCAAAGAGGAGAATTGCTTGAAACCTCTATTGGAAATTTGGTTCTGAAAATCGCTGGGAAACTCTACACACCGTCTATCCGACTGGGAATCTTACCAGGAATTTACCGTCAACATTTGCTGGAAACAGGACAGATAGAAGAGAAAGTCTTGACCTTGGCAGATTTAGTCCAAGCAGAAGCTATTTACGGCTGTAATGCAGTGAGAGCCTTGTATAAGTTAAGCCTTTAGGAGAACTAGATGAAACTGATATTTTTACACGGATTAGGGCAGTCAGCAGAGAGTTGGAAAGAAGTTCGGAATCTACTGACAGATTATCCTTCTGAGGCTATTGAGTTATTTCCTTCTGGAGTTAGTAACTATCAACAAGCTAAAGAGCGAGTTTATCAGCATCTAGCTCAAGAGACAGAACCTTTTATTTTGATTGGATTGTCCTTAGGTGCTGCCCTAGCATTAGAACTATCTAGTAACGATTTATCAAATCTTCGAGCTTTGGTTCTGTCAGGATGCCCGCTAAAATTAGCAGGGAATATCCTATTTTATGTTCAGTTGCTGATATTTAAATTACTTCCCAAAAGAGTATTTGAAAAACAGGGAGCAGACAAAGCTCTTATGGTCGGAGTTTCTGAGGAATTGAAGACACTTGATTTAACTGATATATCAAGAACTTGTCCTTATCCAACCTTACTAATTTGTGGCAGCAAAGATAAACCGAATCTTAGTTCTATGAGAAGTCTTCATAAACTAATATCAGAATCCAAATTTCAGATTATCCCTGAAGGTCCTCATATTCTGAATAGAGCTAAGCCAAAAGAGTTTGCAGAAATAACCAGAAGTTTTCTTGAATTGCTGAAATAAGTTTGATAAAATAATATTGAAATCGATAACATTCCTATAGGAGAAAGTAATGAACAAACGTCTATTTTTAAAAATGAGTCTGGCTACCTTGCCAGTTTTAGCCTTGTTTTCACAACCTGTGTTAGCAGAAGAAAACATCCATTTTTCTAGCTGTAAGGAAGCCTGGGCTAATGGCTATTCGGATCTTCATGAGGGGGATCCTGGTTATTCTGCCAAGTTAGATCGCGACCATGATGGTGTGGCTTGCGAATTGGAGAATGCCCCTAAGGGTGCCTTCAAAGCAAAACAAGAGACTACAACTCAAACTGATACAAGTTCAGCAACAACAAGTGGTTGGGTTAAGCAGGACGGTGCTTGGTACTACTTTGATGAAAATGGAAATCCAGTGAAAAATGCTTGGCAGGGAAGCTATTACCTGAAATCAGACGGAAAAATGGCCCAGAGCGAATGGATTTATGATGATTCTTATCAAGCTTGGTATTACTTGAAATCAGATGGTTCGTATGCTTATAGTACATGGCAAGGAAATTACTATTTGAAATCAGATGGTAAAATGGCTGTCAATGAATGGGTTTATGATGCTACTTACCAAGCTTGGTATTATCTAAAATCAGATGGATCTTATGTTTATAGTGCATGGCAAGGAAATTACTATTTGAAATCAGATGGTAAAATGGCCCAGAGCGAATGGATTCATGACTCTTCTTATCAAGCTTGGTATTATTTGAAATCAGATGGCTCTTATGCCTATAGCACATGGCAAGGGAATTACTATTTGAAATCAGATGGTAAAATGGCTGTCAATGAATGGGTTGATGGTGGACGTTATTATGTTGGCGCTGATGGAGTTTGGAAGGAAGGTCAAGCAAATACAGCTTCTTCTAGTAATGATAGCAATAGTGAATATTCGACTGCTTTAGGAAAGGCAAAAAGTTATAATTCGTTATTCCACATGTCAAAAAAACGTATGTATAGTCAATTAACTTCTGATTTCGATAAATTTTCAAATGATGAAGCTCAATATGCAATTGATCATTTAGAAGCCGATTATAAATATAATGCCTTATTTAATGCTAAGAACTATAGAAAATTATTTAATATGTCTAAATCTGGTCTTTTCAATCAATTGACCTCTTATATAGATGGCTTTACAGAAGAGGAAGCTCAATATGCAATTGATCATTTAGATGATTAACAGATACTGTTAGGCGAAAAAATTCCTTATAATTCATTTACGCAAACCTTTGCATAAATGAGTGAATTTTGTTATACTAGTACTGTAAGCATTTTCAATTAATTCATAATTAAAAAGGAGAATATGATGAGTCAAAAGATTATTGGGATTGACCTTGGTGGAACTTCTATCAAATTTGCAATTTTAACTCAAGAGGGAGAAATCCAAGAAAAATGGTCTATCAAGACAAATATTTTGGATGAAGGAAGCCACATTGTAGATGATATGATTGAGTCTATTCAGCATCGTTTGGACTTGCTTGGATTGGCAGCAGCGGACTTCCAAGGAATTGGGATGGGATCACCAGGTGTGGTTGACCGTGAAAAAGGGACTGTTATCGGTGCCTACAACCTCAACTGGAAAACTCTTCAACCAATTAAAGAAAAAATTGAAAAAGCCTTGGGCATTCCATTCTTCATCGATAATGATGCCAACGTAGCAGCTCTTGGTGAACGTTGGATGGGTGCTGGTGATAACCAACCAGATGTTGTATTTATGACACTCGGTACTGGTGTTGGTGGCGGTATCGTCGCTGAAGGCAAATTGCTTCACGGTGTTGCTGGTGCAGCAGGTGAGCTTGGTCATATCACTGTTGACTTTGATCAACCAATCGCATGTACTTGCGGTAAGAAAGGTTGCCTTGAGACAGTTGCTTCAGCAACAGGGATTGTCAACTTGACTCGTCGCTATGCCGATGAATACGAAGGCGATGCAGCCTTGAAACGCTTGATTGATAATGGAGAAGAAGTAACCGCTAAGACTGTCTTTGATTTGGCAAAAGAAGGAGACGATCTTGCTTTGATCGTTTACCGTAACTTCTCACGTTACTTGGGAATCGCTTGTGCTAACATTGGTTCAATCCTAAACCCATCAACAATCGTTATCGGTGGTGGTGTGTCAGCTGCGGGAGAATTCCTTCTACAAGGTGTTCAAAAAGTTTATGACGAAAATACCTTCCCACAAGTACGCACATCAACAAAATTAGCTCTTGCAACTCTAGGAAATGACGCTGGGGTTATCGGAGCAGCATCACTTGTATTACAATAAAATAATAAAAGGAGAAAAACACTACTTTAAAGCGAGTGATTTTCCTCCTTTCTTTTTTTATGCTATACTAGTTAGGAAATAAATGAGGTGAGAGTAAATGACAAAAGCAGATACGATTTTTAAAGAGAATATTGAACGAATCCTCAAAGACGGTGTCTTTTCTGAGCAGGCCCGTCCCAAGTATAAGGATGGGACTGTTGCCAACTCCAAGTATGTAACGGGTGCATTTGCCGAGTATGACTTGGCAAAGGGGGAATTCCCCATCACAACCTTGCGTCCTATTGCCATCAAATCCGCCATCAAGGAAGTGCTCTGGATTTACCAAGATCAGTCTAATAGCTTAGAAGTGCTGAATAGCAAGTACAATGTTCACTACTGGAATGACTGGGAAGTGGGAGATACGGGAACCATTGGTGAACGCTATGGGGCGGTCGTTAAGAAACACGATATCATCAATAAGATCCTTAAACAGTTGGAAGCTAATCCTTGGAATCGTCGCAATATCATCTCACTCTGGGATTATCAAGCTTTTGATGAGACAGACGGCCTTCTTCCGTGCGCCTTTCAGACCATGTTTGATGTCCGCCGTGTAGATGGAGAAATCTATCTGGATACGACCTTGACCCAGCGTTCGAATGACATGCTAGTGGCCCACCATATCAACGCTATGCAGTATGTGGCTCTTCAAATGATGATTGCCAAACATTTTGGCTGGAAGGTTGGAAAGTTCTTCTACTTCATCAATAATCTCCATATCTATGACAATCAATTTGAACAAGCTCAGGAATTGCTTCGTCGTGAGCCGTCAAATTGCCAACCACGTTTGGTCTTGAATGTTCCAGATGGGACCAATTTCTTTGATATCAAAGCAGAAGATTTTGAGTTGGTGGATTATGACCCTGTTAAGCCACAGTTGAAGTTTGACCTAGCTATTTAAAAGAATAGAAAAAAGAAGTTGAGACAATGAATCTCAACTTCTTTTGTTTCTTAACGTGATACGCGGCGACGAGCTGCTTTTTTACGGTTTTCTTCGATGAAAGCTGCTTTTTGCTCTTCTGGTTCGATCACTTTCTTTTTAAATGCGTATACTGCACCTGCGACGGCAGCGACAGTTCCTGCGACACCTGTTACAAGACCTTTAGCGAATCCTTTAGCCATGAGTCTTCCTCCTTTATCTTCTTAATCAGCCAGCCCCTTCAAGAGGTCACATTTTTCTGACTGACCTTTTTGTGTTATAATAATAGTAACGAAAAAATGGGAATTTTTCAAGGAAAAAAGATGAAAACAAAAATAATTGTGATCGTTGGGCCAACTGCTGTTGGAAAAACGGCCCTTGCCATTGAAGTGGCCAAGCACTTTGGTGGGGAAGTTGTTAGTGGCGACAGTCAGCAGGTTTACCGAGGTCTAGATATTGGGACGGCTAAGGCTAGTCCAGAAGAACAGGCAGCTGTTCCCCATCATTTAATCGATGTTAGAGAGGTAACCGAGTCTTACTCGGCTTTTGATTTTGTTTCAGAAGCTAAGATGGCTATTGAGGATATTCACAGCCGTGGCAAGCTAGCCATTATCGCTGGTGGGACTGGACTTTATATTCAGAGCTTGCTTGAAGGCTACCATCTAGGTGGGGAGACTCCTCATGAGGAGATTTTAGCTTATCGAGCTAGTTTGGATCCTTATACAGATGAGGAATTAGCCCATCTTGTGGAGCAAGCAGGCCTTGAGATTCCTCAGTTTAATCGTCGTCGTGCGATGCGTGCCTTGGAGATTGCCCATTTTGGTCAGGATTTGGAAAATCAAGAGACCTTGTATGAACCTTTGATCATCTGCTTGGATGATGAGCGTAGTCAGCTTTATCAACGTATCAACCACCGAGTGGATCTGATGTTTGAGGCTGGACTTTTGGATGAGGCCAAGTGGCTTTTTGACCATTACCCTGATGTGCAGGCTGCTAAAGGTATTGGATACAAGGAACTCTTTCCGTATTTCCGTGGAGAGCAATCCTTGGAAGAAGCCAGTGAGAGTCTCAAGCAGGCGACTCGCCGATTTGCCAAGCGCCAGTTGACCTGGTTCCGTAACCGCATGCAGGTCACCTTTTATCAGATTGGAGAAGCTGGTGTGCAAGACCGCATTTTAAGCCAGATAGAGGAGTTTTTAGATGATTGATACGGAAAAAAAAGAGGAGCGAGTCCTGCTGATTGGTGTGGAATTGCAGGGCATGGACAATTTTGATCTCTCTATGGAAGAATTGGCTAGTCTAGCTAAGACAGCTGGGGCAGTCGTTGTAGATAGTTACAGACAAAAACGTGAAAAATATGATTCCAAGACCTTCGTCGGCTCTGGTAAGTTAGAAGAAATTGCGCTCATGGTGGATGCAGAAGAAATTACCACTGTCATCGTCAACAATCGTTTGACACCACGGCAGAATGTCAATTTAGAAGAAGTTCTCGGTGTCAAGGTCATTGACCGTATGCAGTTGATTCTGGATATCTTTGCAATGCGGGCTCGAAGTCATGAAGGGAAACTCCAAGTCCATCTAGCTCAGCTCAAATACCTCTTGCCTCGTTTGGTTGGTCAGGGGATTATGCTCAGCCGTCAGGCAGGAGGAATTGGTTCCCGTGGACCTGGTGAAAGCCAGCTGGAGCTGAACCGTCGTAGCGTTCGCAATCAAATCACGGATATCGAGCGCCAGCTCAAGGTGGTTGAGAAAAATCGGGCGACTGTCAGAGAAAAACGTTTGGAGTCAAGCACCTTTAAGATTGGTTTGATTGGTTACACCAATGCTGGGAAATCAACTATCATGAACACCTTGACCAGTAAGACCCAGTATGAGGCTGACGAGCTATTTGCGACTCTAGATGCGACGACTAAGAGTATCCATCTGGGGGGAAATCTCCAAGTAACTTTAACAGATACAGTTGGCTTTATCCAAGATTTGCCGACAGAGTTGGTGTCCAGTTTTAAGTCAACCTTGGAAGAAAGCAAGCATGTGGACCTTCTGGTTCATGTTATCGATGCCAGCAATCCTTACCATGAGGAGCATGAAAAAACAGTCCTGTCCATCATGAAAGACCTGGACATGGAAGATATTCCTCGCCTGACCCTTTATAATAAAGCGGATTTGGTGGAGGATTTTACGCCGACCCAAACGCCCTATGCGCTCATTTCTGCCAAGTCTGAGGATAGTCGAGAGAATTTGCAGGCTTTGTTTTTAGAGAAAATCAAGGATATTTTTGAGTCCTTTACTCTGCGCGTGCCTTTTTCAAAGTCCTACAAGATTCATGATTTAGAAAGTGTTGCGATTCTTGAAGAACGTGATTATCAAGATGACGGCGAAGTGATTAGAGGCTACATTTCCGAGAAAAACAAATGGAGGTTAGAAGAATTTTATGACTGATATCAAAACCTTAGCTCTAAAGTATGGGGGCTATACAAGTCTGGATAAGGTCTATCTGGACCAACTTCTAACTGGTAGAACAGAGCAGGAGCAGTTGGCACTGATTACTCCTCCTCCCAGCGTGGTCAATGCTTACTTTGCAGAACTCTATCAGAAAAAGAGTCCTGAAGCAGCGACGGATTATTTTTCAGAACTTAGTCAGGAACTGAACCTCTACAATACTGAGCCAAGTTTCACTGAAGAAAGCAAACCCTTTATTCGTCTGAACCTATCGGGCAAATCCTTTGGTTTTTGTTATGAGAGTGAGGGACTGGGTCGAATTTTCTCTGAGAATGAAGAGAAGATTTCGGATGACTTGCTTTTTGAAATTGCACAAATTTTTCCCCATCAACTAGTCTTTGAAGAGTCTGGCAAGATTTACATGAAGGCTGTTGGAGATGAGGAAGTTGTTAGCATGGAGAGTCTCACGGCTTTGACTGATTTGGAAAGCTTGACTGATGGTCGTAAACGTCTTAAAGGTTACAGCCAAGAGGAGTTATTACAAGAAGCCACAGCTTTTTCTGGCAAGCGCTATTTCCGATCGGAAAACCGCACAGCCATGTTATATATTGATTAATTAGAAAGTATCGAATGGATATTCAATTTTTAGGAACGGGGGCTGGCCAGCCCTCTAAAGCCCGCAACGTTTCAAGTCTCGCTCTGAAACTTTTGGACGAGATTAACGAAGTCTGGCTCTTTGACTGTGGAGAAGGTACGCAAAATCGCATTCTGGAAACCACAATTCGACCGCGTAAGGTTAGCAAAATTTTTATCACCCACCTGCATGGAGACCACATTTTTGGCTTACCAGGTTTCCTTTCTAGTCGAGCCTTTCAGGCTAATGAAGAGCAGACGGATTTGGAAATCTATGGACCTCAAGGGATCAAGTCCTTTGTCTTAACCAGCCTTCGTGTGTCAGGTTCGCGCCTGCCTTACCGTATTCATTTTCATGAGTTTGACCAAGATTCTTTAGGAAAAATCCTTGAGACCGATAAATTCACAGTGTATGCAGAGGAGTTGGACCACACTATTTTCTGCGTTGGCTATCGTGTTATGCAAAAGGACCTAGAAGGTACCTTAGATGCTGAAAAGCTCAAGGCTGCTGGTGTCCCATTTGGCCCACTTTTTGGGAAAATCAAGAATGGTCAGAACGTTGTTCTTGAAGATGGGACTGAAATCAAGGCAGCAGACTATATCTCAGCTCCACGTCCAGGTAAAATTATTACTATTTTAGGAGACACTCGAAAAACGGATGCCAGTGTGCGTCTGGCTGTTAATGCCGATGTCCTTGTCCATGAGTCCACTTATGGCAAGGGTGATGAAAAAATTGCTCGTAATCATGGTCATTCAACTAACATGCAAGCTGCACAAGTAGCGGTAGAAGCAGGTGCTAAACGCCTCTTGCTCAACCATATCAGTGCCCGTTTCCTCTCAAAAGATATCAGCAAGCTCAAGAAAGACGCTGCCACAATTTTTGAAAATGTGCATGTGGTCAAAGACTTGGAAGAAGTGGAAATCTAAAAGATTGAGGAAGGATAAGTATGCCTACTATTCTCATTACCGGAGCTAGCGGTGGTCTAGCTCAAGAAATGGTCAAACTTTTACCAGAAGACCAGCTCATCTTGCTTGGTCGAGATAGGGAAAAATTAGCTCAACTCTACGGAAATCATCCCCATGCAGAATTGATTGAAATCGACATTACCGATGATTCATCCTTAGAAACTCTGGTAGCAGACCTCTATCTCCGCTATGGCAAGATTGATGTCTTGATTAACAACGCTGGTTACGGGATTTTCGAGGAATTTGACCAGATTTCTGACCAAGATATTCACCAGATGTTCGAGGTCAATACCTTTGCCTTGATGAATCTATCTCGTCGCCTTGCTGCTCGTATGAAGGAAAGCCGAAAAGGCCATATCATCAATATCGTCAGCATGGCAGGTCTGATCGCTACTGGCAAGTCCAGCCTTTACTCAGCAACCAAGTTTGCGGTCATTGGTTTTTCAAATGCGTTACGCCTCGAACTTATGTCCTACGGTGTTTATGTAACGACGATCAATCCAGGACCAATCCGCACAGGATTTTTTGACCAGGCCGACCCAGATGGAACCTATCTCAAGTCGGTTGAACGCTTCCTGCTAGAACCAGATGCAGTGGCTAAAAAAATTGTTAAGATTATAGGTAAAAACAAACGCGAACTCAATCTACCGATGTTGTTGAACCTAGCCCATAAGTTTTATACCCTCTTCCCCAAGTTAGCTGATAAGCTGGCAGGGGAGATTTTTAATTATAAATAAAAAAAAGTTGTTCCTAACATGGAGCAACTTTTTTGACGATTAGAACAAATCAATACCTGTCTTATTTAATGCGTGGCAGTGATAGGTGAAGGCATTGATAAAATTAGAGTAGTATTGCTGATCAATAAATTTTGCGCTTTGAAGATAATTAAATAGATTTTTCGCTAAAGGAATAGCCTCAGGTTTATTCCATCTAAATTGATTGTAAACATGTTCAACTTCTAGAAACATGAGGGGAATAGCTAGATAGCCTCGTTCGAAGGTCTGAAGTGATTTAATTTTTTTAATAATATCATCAGCCTTTTGATAGTAGCCCAATTCAGAGAAGTATTTTGCAGAGAAAGTAAGAGCATTTAAAATACGTATGTAGGTGTCAGTATTAGCACTTTCTTTGTACATAAGTAGTAATTGTTTGGTCATATGGTCAATGAGTTCCATCGGGCAATGATTGACGATAACACGATAAATTTCAAGTTCGATACTATTAAAGACATCCGATTTCATTAAATGCTTGATAATGTTTTGAATTCTGGCAATGGTTTCTGGACTCTTTGATATGGTTGGATAATGTCTTAATTTAATAGATTTAAAAATCATTTCTGCTTGAAGTGGATTGTCTTTTAGATAGACATCAAATAATTTTTCGTATTCTTCAATGTAAGTGAGGATATCTTCTTCATGGACCACATGCTTGCCAAATTCAATAGCAGGTAATTCTAAGCAGTCTCCACCTTTATTTGCATAGGCGAGAACAAAATCATTCCATTCAACTCCGATAACAATTAAAAGTTTGGCAAAGTTTTCAAGTGAAATTCCTTTTTCTCCTTTTTCAAATTGACTTAGGAACTGTGGTGATACGATATCTGAGGCGGCTTCCTTTAGGCTGAGTCCTCGTGCTTCGCGCAGGTACTTAAATGTAGCTCCAAATGGGTATAGATTTTCCATAAATAATCTCCTTACATACTTCTAAGACTATTATACAAAAATTTAGAGAAAAAAATGGAGAAAGAAAACTATAGTTACAAAATACTAGAATTCTATGCTATTTTTTATTTTTATGAACAAGATTGAAACTATAGTTTAAATAGCGAAAAATTTAAATATCTATTATGGTATGATAAGGGAAAGAATAGCTAATAAAGCCGGCTTGTTATACTAGTATAACAAGGATTGACTTACCACTCAATCCTATTCTATCAGTCATTAAAGGAGAAAAAGAAATGGTAAAAATTTGAAGAATTGATACTAGAAAAATATCATATTTACTTTTACAGTTACAAGATAGTTATCATAAATTTTTAGCAAAATAGAAATATATAAGGAGTTTTGTTATGAAAAACAGAAAAATGTTGGCCTCTTCTTTACTAGCTGGTGCTTTATTGTCAGTAGGATATGTAGCTTCTAAACCGATAGAGGTTCACGCTTTAACAGATATGAGTGTAAAAGATACTCAAAATCCCTTGAAAATCACCTTGATACAGACAGCTGGAGGTGATACAGTGGATACACTTTTGGTTGACCTTCAAAGAAGTTCTACAACTACTGATAATACAGCTCTTGATTTTGATATAGTTAATGAAGATACTGGGGCACTTGCTTCTTCATCCTTTTTTGGTAGATTTAGAGGAAGTAATAGAATAAAAGAGGGAATTAATATAGTATTAGTAAAAGATGGGAACTACCATCTAGATATTTACAGTTCAGGTGATTTTGGAAAACGTTACTTCGGACGTTCAGAAGTTTTTAGAATCTCTAGAGGTGAATATTATCCGATTAAAAAGGTAGAGATACCAACAGCGACAGAAACTCCAAAACAAACCACTAACTCTAACTCAGGTCAGACTGGTTGGTCCGGTTCTTCTTACTATAAAGCTGGTGTTAAAGTAGTGAATCAATGGATTTTTGATGTTCAGTACAATTCTTACTTCTACCTAAATGCTTCAGGTAACTTTGTTCAAAATGCTTGGTCAGGCAACTACTACCTCAAGTCAGGTGGCTACATGGCTAAGAGCGAGTGGATTTATGACAATAACTATAAATCATACTATTTCTTGACAGCAGAGGGTAGTTATGCACGTAATACTTGGTCTGGAAGTTACTACCTCAAATCAGATGGTAAAATGGCTAAGAGTGAGTGGATCTATGATAGTAGCTACCAATCTTACTATTATCTAACATCAGAAGGCAGCTATGCTCGTAACACATGGGTAGGCGATTACTATCTCAAGTCAAATGGTAAGATGGCGGTCAACGAACGTACCCCAGATGGCTACCAAGTAGATGGCTCAGGTAAGTGGGTGAAATAAGAAAATAATCTATACTGTAGATAAAACTTATTTTAAACAGGGAGAAAAGAGAAAATAATGGAAAAACATGAAAACCAAACGAACGAAGAAGTGACCGTAGAAAAAGTCGAAGAGACTACGGAAAGAATGGAAGAATCAATTAATGAAGTAGTTAAAGAGAAGACTGATAGAGTAGAAGCAATCAAAAAAGAGGCATCAGCTTTTGTAGATAAAGCTGGACAACAAATCGAAAATCTAGATATGAATGGTCTCATTGAAAAGATTAAAAAATTATTTGAAACAAAGCCTTTACAATCTGTCGGGATAAGCCTAGCTATCTTTCTTGTTCTGTTCTTTGGAGTTCGTAAATTAACCAGTGATCCCTTAGATGGAACTTATGAAATTTTAACAAAACGTGATCATTTAATCATGGTGATTAAAGGAAATGCTGGGACCGTCATCTCTGAAGATTCAGACGGAGACAAAGAAAAAAGATTAGTGAAAATTAATAAACAAAAGAAAGTATTGACAATAACAGACGATGAAGGAAGAGAAATAGGAAAAACAAAATATATGTTAAAAGATAAAGAACTCTATCTTCAAGAGCCAGATCAAACCTTTAACCGAGTAAAATAGACAACGCATTCAAAGCTTACCTCAGTACCCTAAAAGTTACTGGGGTAAGAAATTGTATATTGTATATAGGGAGAATATCAAATGAAATTTAAAAAATTAATAACTCTAGCCAGCTTGGTTGGCCTAATTACTTTCTTATTGCCTGTTGTTACATCAGGTAATCAATCACTAGCTCCGGTAAGTGAACATGTTTCAGAATATTTGGATGTACCATTATGGTATCTATTTTTGGTTTGGTACGGAGCATTTGTAATTAATTTCTTATTATCTTTAGTAATTGGAAAAGGAAGAGTGCTTCAAATTATTACATCGATTATAGTTATTCTGTTAAGTCTATTTGGAATTCTTGTTCATTTTTCAATAACAAAAGAATTGGTTGGAAGATCGAATTTAGGTCTTGGAGCGATTCTATATTATGTATGTGTTGTAATAAATCTTTTCGCAGCAATAATGATTATAAAAGGTGATAAAGCTACTAGTGAAAAAATGAATTAAATAATTTCATTTCAGTAGTAGTTGGGATGAATGTTATAGTAGAAATTCGGTATTATATAGTGATAAGAGAGGTTTTAGGTTGAAATGAAAAAAATTTTATTTCGTTTTCCATTTTGGTATTATTTAAATCCAATTAATTTTTTAGGTGTAGGTGTATTAGGTTTTATCACCTATTACAATACTGTAAGAATATTTTCAGAAATTGCTGAGTTTGAGAAATTTAATGTTGCTCATTCACATAATCAGTTTTTTGTAATATTAGGTATTGTGTTCCATATTATTTGGGCAATTATCAATATTCTATTGTATCCGTATGTATTTTCTTACATTTTTAAAGTAGTCTCAAATATTATACCAAAAGGATTTTTCTTCAGTTTTATGTTTAAGCAAATAGGTGCTGCATATAGAGAGGAAATGGATAAAGGGGATATTTATTTAAAACATAGAATCTATTATGATTATCGTGGATATCCTACATCCATTGAACCAGTATATGATAGGGCAATTGATCGTGCACTTGACGCAGTTAGTGGAATGTTTGCGATTCAGTTTGGAATTAGGATTGTTTGTGTGAGTGTTGGTATAGTGCTTTTAATAGCAACATGGTATTTCACAATTTTCTATGGTTGGTTCTTTGCTATTAAATATAATCGTCAACATCCTATAAAAAAAAGAGTCAAAATGAACCAGTAAAAATGCCTTCAATTCAAAATGTGAATCAAATTTCTGAAGTACAGGGGAGTGAATTGGATTCTGAAAGTACGATATCGAGTGATAATAGAAATCAAGAAATTTCTTCGCAAAAAAGAAAAGTGTCTGATTTATTAACTCAAGAAAGGGTAGAAAAGGCTGGGAATATTTTGGAAAAAATGCTATCAATCTTAATTAGAATTAGTATTGGATTTTTCAAAGTTTTAGGAAAAGTTGTATTCTTTACTTTGAAAGTTACTAGGGGAATTTTTAGAGGTATTGAGCATTCTGTGGAAGATTCAATCAGAAGAATGTTTTAGTCAGTGAAATTAAAACTTAAATATGACATAAAACTGTAGATAGATTAATAAATGATAAAATCTAAATGAAATGATATCTATAAGTCATTTTATTTAGATTTTTAATGGTTTAGAAAGATAATAGAAAAATGACAACATATAGAGTAGGAACAAGTTTTAGTTCATGGTCTTTTGGAGATGCTTATTCGAAGGCTAAAGATGGGGATATTCTTGCATTGGAAGAAGGTTATATGCTTGAGTTACCAGCAGGAAGACACTATAAGATAGAAAAAAGCATCAAAATAGTTGGGAAAATTTCTGAGACCGAAGGTGGAGGAACACTTTATCACAATACTATAGCAGCGACTCTGAGAATTATGAACGGAGTTACAGTTCAGTTTGAAAATATTTGGTTTCAAGTAGATGACCACCGTTGTGCTTTAGTAATAAAGGGGAATTCAACTGTAGTTCTAAATACTGTATACTTTAATGAACAATTAGATAATAAAAAAGTTTTCATAATGGTTGAAGGTAAGTCAAAATTGTTAATCGAAAATGCAGGAAATCAACTATATAATGGTTCTTACAGTACAACATCAATTAAAGTTAGTAATTCTACTCTAGAACTAAAACGTGCTGAGTTAAATATAAAATTGAATGCAGATAATGGTTCATCTATTCAAATGGAAGATACAGTGATTGAGAGATGGGGTTCTAATATATTAACTATAAAAGATTCATCAGTGACTTCCATAAATACTGTCTTAAAAGGGGGAAGTGCTGAACAAGATTACCCTGCTGTTTTTTTAAGTCGTTCGACTGCAAAATTACAAAATACAGAAGTCATTCAACCGTTGTATCGAGCTGCTGTCTGTCTAACAAATAGTGCTAGCCTTGAATCAATTGGAGCTTCTTTGACATCAATAAGAGCAATTAGTAGTCGAGTCTGTATAGAGCAAACGGTCATTAGGGAATCTCTTATGTTAGAATCCAATTCATTTTGTAGGGTTCGTGATTTTGTTGATATCATAGGTGAGAACGAGGAAAAAATTGATATTTATTGTGGAGCTTCTGTCTTAGTAGCAAATACAATAAAATTAAATCGTAATATTACCCCAAATATTCGACTTTCAGATAGTTCATACCTAATTGCAGATACTATTCTTAAAGAATTTGAAAATACGGATGGTATAATATGGGATATTTCAGATGATAGCTGTAAAATTTTGAATGAAGAGAGTACAAATTCTGAACCACAAGAGGAAATTAGTGAAACTATCGAACGCGATTATGAGGAAGAATTGTACAGCTTGATTGGTTTAAATAATGTAAAAAAAGAAGTCCAAAAATTACTAAGAACAGTCGAATTCAATCAAAAAAGATTATCAGAAGGTCTTCCAATTCAAGAACAATCTCTACATTCTGTTTTTACAGGAAATCCTGGTACAGGGAAGACAACAGTAGCAAGATTATTAGGTAGAGTTCTCTTTGACAGAGGTGTTCTCCCTGGAGATGAATTTAAATTTATTGAGGTTTCTGAGTCGGATCTTATTGCAACTCATATTGGTGAGACAGCAGTACAAACGCAAGCAATATTGGAGAAGGCTAAAGGTGGTATTCTTTTTATTGATGAAGCATATACTTTAAATAAGGGAAAATCATCTCAACATAATTTTGGACTAGAGGCTATAAACACAATACTAAAGTATATGGAAGATTACCGCAATGAGATTATGATTATATTTGCGGGTTACACTAAAGAAATGGAACAGTTTTTTGAAACAAATCCTGGATTAAAGTCACGTGTACCAAATACATTCTTCTTTGAGGACTATTCTGGTGATGAAATTGTCGAAATGGGATTGAAAAATCTTCAGAAATCTTCGTATCAACTTGAAGACGAATCTTATTATGCTATGAGAGTCAAGCAGGCCTATAGTCGCTCGTTAGATCATAGTAATGGACGATGGATTCGTAATTTTAATGAACACTTAATGAGAGCTTTAGCCAATCGTGTTGTTGAGACGCAGGTTGATGACTATGTGACAATTATCAATGACGATATTGATGATGTCCTTCTTCAAGGCACCCAACAACCAGAAGAAAATCAAAAAGATGCTTTGGAACAACTACAAAACTTGATAGGAATACAGAAAGTTAAAAAACAGGTTGAACAATTTATTTCATTAGCAGAGTTGAATAAGAAGAGGGAAGAACAAGGCGCTGCTGTAAGCGAGTTCTCACTACATTCCTTATTCTTGGGAAATCCAGGGACTGGAAAAACTACTGTAGCTCGTATCGTAGGAAAAATTCTTTATCAAAAGGGAATTATTCCTCAAAATAAATTCATAGAGGTATCTCGAAGTGATTTAGTAGCTGGGTATGTAGGGCAAACGGCTATCAAGACGCAGGAAGTATTGAAATCTGCTTTAGGGGGAGTTTTGTTCATTGATGAAGCATACACGCTATCAAATTCTAATGAAGATCGATTTGGTAAAGAAGCAATTGATGAGATTCTTAAATTCATGGAAGATCATAGAAGAGATATTGTCATTATTTTTGCTGGATATACAAAGGAAATGGAAGAATTTCTCTCAGTAAATTCAGGACTACCAAGCCGAATTCCAAATACTTTTGATTTTGAAGATTATACAGCGGATGAAATTATTCAAATTGGTTTATTAGGATTAAACAATCAAGGATACTTAATTGATGTTGATTATTATTCTAAAACAATTGAATCTTTGTATAATAAAATCAATGATTGTAGTAATGGTCGCTGGATTAGAAATATCAATGAAAAAATCATTAAGAATTTATCAATTAGAGTATCACGTGATAACGTGACTGATTTATCTACAATAGATAAAGTCGATATTGAGAGAATGATGCTAGAATATGAGAGATTATAAAAATATGGAGAATCGTTTGAAATTACTAAACAAATTACTGATGGTGGTTTGTTCTATATTAGGTTTGTTTTTACTAGTGGCTTCAGCCCAAGCTGACAGTACTGACTACAACCAACTATTTCCACAAATTACTGAGAAGTGGGAGAGCAAACATCTATTTGAAAATAATGCTAATAGACTTGGTTACGCTTTGATGGATATTGATAAAAATGGGACGGAGGAGTTATTAATCGGACTAAAAAATAGGGAAAAATGGGAATTATTTGAAGTATATTATATGAATGATAATACTCCAACTCCCTTATTTGATAGATTTTGGGATACAAGTCTTAGAATGGGGACAGTTATTAATACTTACACAGATGGAAGTATTATTGTTTTTGAAAGTGTTCCAGGGATTATGTCATATAGATTGTTTCAACTTTCTAAAGAAAATAAAGAGCCAACTTTAATTAAAAAAGGTGAATTTAGAGCAGGAGAAGGTGATCTGGATGACTTAAACCTTGATTCTAAAACAAAGATAGACACCTCAACGATTGAATATACTTCTCTAAATCTCCCGATTATTGGAGATAATATGGATCCTAATCCTCCTATGCCAAAGTCTCTTGTCGATGCTAAAATTGGAGATGAAATTCCTCTCCCATCCGAATTAGTAGGTACTTGGATTAATAAAGAGCCAAATAATGGTACTAAGCCTGGTAGAGCTTCATCACTTATTTTAGGAGAGGATGGAAGCTACACTGGAAGCTTTAAAGATGGAGATATTAGAGGGAAATTATCCCGTCTTAAAAAAGTGAGTGAGAATGGATTTATTGTCTTAAAAGATAATCAGGAGGGGCAATCGTTTGCTTTTAGTATCGGTTTAGGTGGAGGTTTGCCTCCTGGTGAGCGAATTGATTTAGGAATGGTATTGGAGGGACGGACTTTATTTTCTGTATCATGGCGAGTCAAAGAAGGAGCAGAAGACTACTCCAAACCGACTAAACAAGTAGCATTTGTTAATCCAACTTATGGTCCTAAGAAAATCGAGAAAAAAGCAGAGCAAGAAGTAGCGAAACAAGGTGATACAGTAGCAGAATCAACTCAAGATAGTAGTGAGGAGATAAAATCAGAACAAAAACAATTCGGAAACATTCCAGTGTTTGGCATTGTTGCAGGAGCTGGACTTGTCCTTGTTGTAATTCTGTCTATATTTTGGTTTAAAAAATAAGATTTTATAAAATCATTTTGATTTACTATTAGAGAAAAAACCTCAAAAACTAGGGTTGAAAACTAGTTTTTGAGGTTTTTAGATTATTCAATTCAGAGTGATTCTCATACTCAATGAAAATCAAAGAGCAAACTAGGTAGCTAGCCGCAGGCTTTACTTGAGTACGGTAAGGTGACGCTGACGTGGTTTGAAGAGATTTTCGAAGAGTATCAACTATCAAACTGAACTTCTTCTAGGAGATAGTCGATAAAGCGTTCGCCCATCTTAGATAGGCTGGTTTTTTCATGCTGGATATAGACCAGCTCAATTGGATCATCAATATCCAGTGGGATAGAAACGATATTGTCTCCGTTGAGGTTGCTGTTCAAAATCCCTGTCGCAATGGTATAACCATCCAAACCAATCAAGAGATTAAAGAGGGTGGCACGGTCACTGACCACGATGGATTTCTTGTGGTGCTCTTGGGAAAGGATTTCCTCTGAAAAGTAGAAGGAATTGTGCGTTCCCTGGTCATAGCTGAGGTAAGGGAAATTTTCCAAATCAGACAGTTTCACCTTGTCTTTCTTTGCCAGAGGGTTGGTCTTGCTGACAAAGATATGGGGCTGGGCTGTGAAGAGGTGGTGAGCCAGCAGGTGGTTGTCATCCAGCATTTTGGTTAAAACATCACGGTTGTAGCTGTTTAGGAAGAGGACACCGACCTCACTACGGAAGTTCTTGACGTCGTCGATAATTTCCCAAGTCCGTGTTTCACGAAGGAAGAGCTCGTATTTTTCCATATCACTTTTCTTTAGTAGAGAGACGAAAGCGTTGACTACAAAGGCATAGTGCTGGGAGGAAACACTAAAGAGTTCGCGGTGGGCGACAGGATTTTTATAGCGTTCTTCCAGAAGCTGAGTTTGCTCGACAACCTGACGGGCATAAGAGAGGAACTCCATCCCATCACGGGTCAAGGTAATTCCCTTGGGATTGCGGATAAAGATCTCAATGCCCATCTCATTTTCCAAATCTCTCACAGCATTAGAAAGACTCGGTTGGGTAATGAAAAGTTGTTTAGCTGCCTCATTCATGGAGCCAGTTTCGACGATTTTGATAATATAATGTAATTGTTGAATTCTCATGTTTTTATTGTACCATACTTGCGTCAGAATCGCCAAAGATGATAGGGAAATCAGGAGCATTGTGTGAGTCTCTTCTTGAAAAAAACACAAAATTTTGCTAGAATGAGTCTTATGAAAACATTCTATGATGTGCAGCAATTCCTCAAACGATTTGGTATCATTGTTTACATGGGAAAACGCTTATATGATATTGAACTGATGAAGTTGGAACTCTCTCGGATTTACGATGTAGGGTTGATGGATAAACTAGACTATCTAGAGGCAGAAGCGGTTCTTCGCAGAGAGCACAAGGTAGAATTGGATTATATTGAGAAAAATGGAGAAAAGAACTAATGGTTACTTGGATTTTGTGGGCACTTATACTAGCAATGTTGGCATGGATGGGCTTTAACTATCTTCGTATTCGCCGTGCAGCTAAAATCGTGGACAATGAGGAGTTTGAAGCCTTGATTCGTACGGGTCAATTGATTGATTTGCGCGACCCAGCAGAATTCCACAGAAAACATATCCTTGGTGCACGCAATATTCCTTCAAGTCAGTTGAAAACTAGTCTTGCAGCTCTTCGTAAGGATAAACCTGTCCTTCTTTACGAAAACCAACGTGCGCAACGAGTTACAAATGCTGCCCTTTACTTGAAAAAACAAGGTTTTACTGAGATTTATATCCTTTCTTATGGTTTGGATTCTTGGAAAGGGAAAGTGAAGACTAGCTAACCTTATTTCCAAATTAGTCGAATGATAGGATGAAGCTATTGTTTTATAGTATAATTAATTTGTATAAATTTAAGGAGTTCTTAGAACATGAAAGAAAAGAAGAAAAATCCACTTTTTGTGGGTATCTTGTCGATTATTCTTGCTTTGTTATTTCCGTTGGGAGGTATTGGTTTAGGTATTACCAGTTTATTGTATGCTAACTCACTTCAAAAAGAATCTGGACTAGACTATAAAACAGAAAAAATTATAGCTATTGTAGGGATTGTAGTTTCCGTAATTAATTGGGTTTTAGGATTGATTCTTTTTATGAATTAAGTAGTGTAAAATAAAAAAGCTTTAAATTTAAAGCTTTTTTATTTTATCGACTCATCTCTAAATAGTTTTTAATGATTTGTAACTCTTTTTGGTTCAAAGGGAGGTAGTTACCTTCTGCTAAATCTGGGTTCAATGTGAAGTCCCCAAATTGGATTCTCTTGAGGCTAGTCACCTTGACACCAACCGAGAGGAACATTTTCTTGACTTGATGAAATTTCCCTTCTGAAATGGTGATAGAGGCGTGACTGTGGGAAGGACTTGCAGATAGAATCTCTAGTCTTGCAGGTTTACAGACAGTACCATCTAAAAAGACAATTCCCTTTTGAAAGGCTTGGATATGGTCAGGTGTCAGAAGTCCATTAACCTCAACCTGATAAGTTTTATCGACATGATATTGGGGATGGAGGAGCTGAAAGCCCAAGGGTCCGTTATCGGTCACGAGGAGGAGTCCTGTCGTATCTCGGTCCAGTCGGCCGACGGCATAGAGCTTGTCAGACTGGATGTCAGGCGAAAGGAGGTCCATGATGGTTGGAAGTTCCCTGTCTTTATTGGCTGTAACGACACCAGCAGGTTTATGAAGCATAAGGTAGGTGTGCTCATAGCCTTGAATGATTTGGTCTTGAAAAAGGAGTTCTTGTAGTCCTGTATCGATATTTTGGGCTAGGGAGCGGGCAGGGCAACCATCGACTAGAATTTCTCCTCTGAGTAAGGCTTGTTTCATAGCCTTTCGGCTGATTTTTTCTTGGGCTAATAAATTATCTAAACGCATACTGTGCCTATCTTATCATAAGTCGCTTGCTTTGAAAAGGCTTGACGTGAAAAGAAAAGCAGAGTGAAAACATTTACACTTGCTTGAATTATGTTATTTACTTGAAATTATGGTATAATCGTTCAGTTAGAAAATAAATTTTGAATATTATAGAGGAAATCATGACAAAATTAAGAGAAGATATCCGTAACATTGCGATTATCGCCCACGTTGACCACGGTAAAACAACCCTCGTTGACGAATTATTGAAACAATCAGAAACGCTTGATGCACGTACTGAATTGGCAGAGCGTGCTATGGACTCAAACGATATCGAAAAAGAGCGTGGAATTACCATCCTTGCTAAGAATACAGCTGTTGCTTACAACGGAACTCGTATCAACATCATGGACACACCAGGACACGCGGACTTCGGTGGAGAAGTTGAGCGTATCATGAAAATGGTTGACGGTGTTGTCTTGGTCGTAGATGCCTACGAAGGAACAATGCCACAGACTCGTTTCGTATTGAAAAAAGCCTTGGAACAAGACCTTGTCCCAATCGTGGTTGTTAACAAAATCGATAAGCCATCAGCTCGTCCAGCAGAAGTAGTGGATGAAGTCTTGGAACTTTTCATCGAGCTTGGTGCAGATGACGACCAGCTTGACTTCCCAGTGGTGTATGCTTCAGCGATCAACGGAACTTCTTCATTATCAGATGATCCAGCTGACCAAGAAGCTACTATGGCACCAATCTTTGACACGATTATTGACCATATCCCAGCTCCAGTAGATAACTCAGATGAGCCTTTGCAGTTCCAAGTGTCACTTTTGGACTACAATGACTTCGTTGGTCGTATCGGTATCGGTCGTGTCTTCCGTGGTACTGTTAAGGTTGGGGATCAAGTTACCCTTTCTAAACTTGATGGCACAACTAAAAACTTCCGTGTTACAAAACTCTTTGGTTTCTTTGGTTTGGAACGTCGTGAAATCCAAGAAGCCAAAGCAGGTGATTTGATTGCCGTTTCAGGTATGGAAGATATCTTTGTCGGTGAAACCATTACTCCGACAGATGCAGTAGAAGCTCTTCCAATCCTACACATCGATGAGCCAACTCTTCAAATGACTTTCTTGGTCAACAACTCACCATTTGCTGGTAAAGAAGGTAAATGGGTGACTTCTCGTAAGGTGGAAGAACGTTTGCAGGCAGAATTGCAAACAGATGTTTCTCTTCGTGTTGACCCAACTGATTCACCAGATAAATGGACTGTTTCAGGACGTGGAGAATTGCACTTGTCAATCCTTATCGAGACAATGCGTCGTGAGGGTTATGAGCTTCAAGTATCTCGTCCAGAAGTTATCGTAAAAGAAATCGACGGTGTTAAATGTGAACCATTTGAACGTGTTCAAATCGACACTCCAGAAGAATACCAAGGGTCTGTTATCCAAAGCCTTTCTGAACGTAAGGGTGAAATGTTGGATATGATTTCAACTGGTAATGGTCAAACTCGCTTGGTCTTCCTTGTTCCTGCGCGTGGTTTGATTGGATACTCAACTGAGTTCTTGTCAATGACTCGTGGTTACGGTATCATGAACCATACCTTCGACCAATACTTGCCATTGATTCCAGGTGAAATTGGTGGTCGTCACCGTGGTGCCCTTGTTTCTATCGATGCTGGTAAGGCTACAACTTACTCAATCATGTCTATCGAAGAACGAGGTACGATCTTTGTCAACCCAGGTACTGAGGTTTATGAAGGAATGATCATCGGTGAAAACTCTCGTGAAAATGACTTGACAGTTAACATCACTAAGGCTAAACAAATGACCAACGTTCGTTCAGCTACTAAGGACCAAACAGCTGTTATCAAGACTCCTCGTATCTTGACACTTGAAGAGTCTCTTGAGTTCTTGAACGACGATGAGTACATGGAAGTAACGCCTGAGTCTATCCGTTTGCGTAAACAAATCCTTAACAAGGCAGAGCGTGAGAAAGCTAACAAGAAGAAAAAATCAGCTGAATAAGAGCTAGAAAGAGATAAAGATGGTTTATTTAATCATAGGACTCCTCTTATTACTACTCTATGTATTTGCGACACCACAAAGCATTAAAGGGACAGTCAATATCGTCCTTGTCGTCTTTGCTTTCGTAGCACTTTTGATTTTGCTCATGTTGTCTGTCCTGCATATCTTTCAGCTACCGACAGAATTCTTTATCGCAATCGCCATGCTCTTCTTAGCATACTTTAGCTTGCGAGATATTACCCTCATGTCGGTCCATAAAAGTAAAAGAAGATAAAAAGAGAGTTTCGGCTCTCTTTTTTGCTAGGAATTTTACAGTAGTTCGAATTGCTTTTTAGTTAATATCATCTCTTTTGCTTGGATAATATGAATGGGAAAAACTGAACTTAAATTCTTTCCCGACATCTATTTCTAAGGAAACTTTAAAATTCTATTACTAATGATATCTTAGTAAAATATGTTGATAGATTATATAGAAAGTGATATACTTAAGTTATAAGAAACCGATTTCAAAATAAGAAAGGATTAAATTTGTTGTTTTGTTGCTCAGGGTGTGATGGATTAAACTAGGAGAATAATTCTAAGAATTTATAAAATGTAAAATTTCTTTCTATAGAGTTATTCTCTTATACAAGGAGTCTACTATGAAGAAACTATTCATATTATTATCAACTTTTTTTCTCAGCTTCTTCCTTGCTTGGATTATTGTCTTACGTGCGCCACAATATTTATATGCAAGCTATGATTCCGTCTCCTTACTTCGTGTCAAAAAAGATACTCAGGAACCGACGCGTGAGGTATTTGAAAAGGAATTAGAGAATTTTGTAAACTCAGAACAGAGTTTAATAGCTAGAAGAATCGTAGAGCCGAGTAAGGATGGGACGACTCACTTTACTTATGCAACTTATGGTCAGGGAACTTTACCAAAAGAATTCCAAGAAGCTAGCCAAGAAAGTCGTGAACGTAGTGATCCGCTAAATAGTTATCTCCTTTTGTCAGGCTCCTTGACGAAAGAAAAGCTTGCCGATAAATT
This sequence comes from Streptococcus mitis, assembly GCF_023109515.1. GTDB lineage: Bacteria > Bacillota > Bacilli > Lactobacillales > Streptococcaceae > Streptococcus > Streptococcus mitis_CS. The sequence goes on along the minus strand of NZ_JALDUM010000001.1, from coordinate 920,308 downwards.
AGGAGATTTGGGTTATAAAGCAATTCCTGACCGAAAGACACCGCCCTATTCTCTTGCTTTTAGAATGTTACTAATTCCCCTTATTTTAATTAGTTTAGCAATATTTGGCTTATCTTTCTTTGCTCTAGTGATTATCACTCGGATTAAGGAAATGAGAGCTGCAGGTATAAAACTCTTTTCTGGTCAGACTCTCTTATCCATCATGGGGCATTCTTTATCTACTGATATCAAATGGCTCCTTCTATCAGCCCTCCTTTCCTTCCTAGGTGGGGGAGTCGTTCTTTTTAGTCAAGGTTTGTTTTATCCTATCTTGTTAGCCACCTATGGTTTTGGGATTAGTTTCTATCTTTTGTTTTTATTGGCGATTTCAATTTTACTAATGCTTCTTTATCTAATGAGTTTGAGTTACAAAGCATTAGTTCCCGTTATTAAGGGGAGATTACCCCTTAAACGCTTGATGGCTTTAACCCTATTGTGTCAGTTAGTAGCTGTTTTTACAGTAGGCTATGCTGTTAAGACAGGTTTGACGTCTTACCAACGATTGAAAGAACTTGAAATTTCAAAACAAGCATGGCAGGACAGAGCAGACTATTACCAGATTTCCTTTGGCTTAGGTGATAGAGTAAAAGATACAGAAAATCAGAATAAGTGGTATGCCTTTGCCAAGGAAGCAATCGAAGAAGAACAAGCCCTTTATGTAAAGGATACTCTGTTCCATTTTGCAAATCCTCAAGGAAAAAATGAACAGGGAGAGACACTGGATACCTATAGTCCAGATGCTAATACGCTCTATGTTAGTCCCAGTTATTTGGACAAGGAAAAGGTCGTGGTAGATGCTGAGACCAAACAGAAGTTAGCCCATCTCCAAAAAGGTGAGTTTATCCTCTTGCTCCCAGAACATTTGCGCTCTCGAGAAGCAGAACTTAAGAAAGTTTTTGAAGAAAAATTGAGTTATTATGGAAAATCTGGTGAGGAGGCAAGTGCTCCTTTGGATTATGAGATGAAAGCGCACGTTAGTTATCTTTCAATGGGAGAAAAGCGGTTTGTTTATAATAACGGTGAGAATCCCGTATCCACTCAGTATTTGACTGATCCGATTTTAGTTGTATTTACTCCAACATCTACAGGTGATAGTATCATTTCCAAATCCATTTGGTCTATCAATGCTGGTAATAATATCTTTGTCAAAGGATATGAAGATGGGATTAAACTCTTGAAAAATGCAGGAATTTATGAGCAAGTATCCTATCTTAAAGAAAGAAGAAGTGTTTATCTAACTCGTTATAATGAAGTTCAAACTGAAACAGCAACTTTAATCTTAGGAGCTATTGTTGGGATAGCTAGTTCCTTGTTACTCTTTTATTCTGTCAATCTTCTATATTTCGAGCAATTCCGCCGAGATATCTTGATTAAACGAATTTCAGGTTTACGATTTTTTGAAACACATGCTCAGTATATGGTTAGCCAATTTGCCAGTTTTATATTTGGTGCTAGTCTCTTTATTTTAAGCAGTCGAGACTTGGTGATTGGCTTGCTCACTTTATTAGTCTTTCTAGCTAGTGCAGTTCTGACGCTTTACCGTCAAGCGCAGAAAGAATCTCGTGTTTCTATGACAATTATGAAAGGAAAATAGGATGATTGAACTAAAGAATATATCTAAAAAATTTGGAAGCCGTCAGCTATTTTCAGATACGAATCTTCATTTTGAAGGTGGGAAAATTTATGCCTTAATCGGGACAAGTGGCTGTGGTAAGACAACACTCTTGAATATGATTGGACGATTAGAGCCATATGACAAAGGACAAATCATCTATGATGGCACTTCTCTTAAGGACATTAGGCCTTCTGTTTTCTTTAGAGATTACTTGGGATACTTATTTCAAGATTTTGGCTTAATTGAAAGCCAAACCGTCAAAGAGAATCTCAATCTGGGTTTAGTTGGTAAAAAGTTGAAAGAGAAAGAGAAAATGTCTTTGATGAAACAAGCTCTAAATCGTGTTAACCTCTCTTATTTAGATTTAAAGCAACCTATCTTTGAATTATCAGGAGGAGAAGCACAACGTGTTGCACTAGCGAAGATAATTTTAAAGGATCCCCCTTTGATTCTCGCAGATGAACCAACTGCGTCGCTAGACCCCAAAAACTCTGAGGAATTACTTTCTATCCTAGAATCTTTAAAAAATCCGAATCGGACCATTATTATTGCGACCCACAATCCTCTTATTTGGGAGCAAGTGGACCAAGTTATTCGAGTTACTGATTTATCACATAGATGATATGGCAAGGTTCAGTTAGAAGAAAGAGTCACAAACACACTTTGTGGCTTTTTTATTTCCATAAAAATGGTAAAATAGTAAGAGTAGAAATGGAGTTCGAGACATGAAAGTAATAGATCAGTTTAAAAATAAGAAAGTCCTTGTTTTAGGTTTGGCCAAGTCTGGTGAATCTGCAGCTCGTTTGTTGGATAAACTAGGTGCTATTGTGACAGTAAATGACGGGAAACCATTCGAGGACAATCCAGCTGCGCAAAGTTTGTTGGAAGAAGGGATCAAGGTTATCACAGGTGGTCATCCTTTGGAACTCTTGGATGAAGAGTTTGCCCTCATGGTGAAAAATCCAGGTATACCTTACAGCAATCCCATGATTGAAAAGGCTTTCGCAAAGGGAATTCCAGTCTTGACTGAGGTGGAATTGGCTTACTTGATTTCAGAAGCACCAATTATCGGTATCACAGGTTCAAATGGAAAAACAACCACAACGACGATGGTCGGGGAAGTTTTGACTGCTGCTGGTCAACATGGTCTCTTATCAGGAAATATCGGCTATCCTGCCAGTCAAGTGGCCCAAACTGCGACAGACAAGGACACACTTGTCATGGAACTTTCTTCTTTCCAACTGATGGGTGTGAAAGAATTTCATCCAGAGATTGCGGTTATTACCAATCTCATGCCAACTCATATCGATTATCATGGATCATTTGAGGAATATGTAGCAGCCAAATGGAATATCCAGAACAAGATGACAGCGGCTGATTTCCTTGTCTTGAACTTTAACCAAGACTTGGCAAAAGAATTGGGTACTAAAACACAAGCTACTGTTGTACCATTTTCAACACAGGAAAAGGTTGATGGAGCTTATCTGGAAGATGGTCAACTCTACTTCCGTGGGGAAGTGGTTATGGCAGCGAATGAAATCGGAGTTCCAGGTAGCCACAATGTGGAAAATGCCCTTGCGACTATTGCAGTAGCTAAACTTCGTGGTGTGGATAATCAAAGTATTAAAGAAACTCTTTCAGTCTTCGGTGGTGTCAAACACCGTCTCCAGTTTGTGGATGAAATCAAGGGTATCAAATTCTATAATGATAGTAAGTCAACCAATATCTTGGCTACTCAAAAAGCCTTGTCAGGATTTGACAACAGTAAGGTCATTTTGATTGCAGGTGGTTTGGACCGTGGTAATGAGTTTGACGAATTGGTTCCAGATATTACTGGACTCAAGAAGATGGTCATCCTGGGTCAGTCTGCAGAACGTGTTAAACGGGCAGCAGACAAGGCTGGTGTGGCATATGTGGATGCGACTGATATTGCAGATGCGACCCGCAAAGCCTATGAACTTGCGACTCAAGGAGATGTAGTCCTTCTCAGTCCTGCCAATGCCAGCTGGGATATGTATGCTAACTTTGAAGTACGTGGCGACCTCTTTATCGACACAGTAGCGGAGTTAAAGGAATAATATGAAAAAAATTGTCTTTACAGGTGGAGGGACGGTTGGACACGTTACCCTCAACCTTTTGTTGATGCCCAAGTTCATCGAAGATGGCTGGGAAGTCCACTATATCGGAGATAAACGTGGTATCGAACACCAAGAAATCCTTAAATCAGGTTTGGATGTCACCTTCCATTCCATTGCGACTGGAAAATTGCGTCGTTATTTCTCTTGGCAAAATATGCTAGATGTCTTCAAAGTTGGTTGGGGAATTGTCCAATCTCTCTTTATCATGTTGCGACTTCGTCCACAAGCACTTTTTTCAAAGGGAGGCTTTGTCTCTGTGCCGCCTGTTATCGCAGCACGTGTTTCAGGAGTGCCTGTCTTTATTCATGAATCTGACCTGTCTATGGGCTTGGCCAATAAAATTGCCTATAAATTTGCGACGAAGATGTATTCAACCTTTGAGCAAGCTTCAAGTTTGTCTAAGGTCGAGCATGTGGGAGCAGTGACCAAGGTTTCAGATCAAAAAAATCCAGAACCCGATGAATTGGTAGATATTCAAACCCACTTTAATCCCAAATTGCCAACTGTATTGTTTGTCGGTGGTTCTGCAGGTGCTCGTGTCTTTAACCAATTGGTGACAGACCATAAGAAAGAGCTGACAGAGCGCTACAATATTATCAATCTAACTGGAGATTCTAGCCTGAACGAGTTGAGCCAAAATCTCTTTCGTGTTGACTATGTGACCAATCTCTATCAACCCTTGATGGAATTGGCTGATATTGTTGTGACACGTGGTGGTGCCAATACGATTTTTGAGCTCTTGGCCATGGCAAAATTGCATGTTATTGTGCCGCTTGGTCGTGAAGCTAGTCGTGGTGACCAGATTGAAAATGCAGCTTACTTTGTAAAAAAAGGCTATGCAGAAGAGCTTCAAGAAAGCGATTTGACCTTGGATAGTTTGGAAGAGAAGCTTTCTCACTTACTAAGTCACAAGGAAGACTATCAAGCCAAGATGAAGGCTTCAAAGGAATTGAAATCTCTAGCAGATTTTTATCAACTATTGAAAAAAGATTTATCATAAGGAAAGTAAATGTCAAAAGATAAGAAAAATGAGGGTAAAGAAATCCTCGAAGAATTTAAAGAGTTATCAGAATGGCAGAAACGAAACCAAGAATATCTAAAAAAGAAGGCTGAAGAAGAGGCGGTCCTAGCTGAGGAGAAGGAAAAGGAAAGACAAGCTCGAATGGCTTCGAAATCTGAAAAGTCAGATGCAACTGAGGACCAGGAGAGTGAATCTGATCCAAAAGACCCAAAATCAGCTAAGGAAGATGCTAAAGAAAAAGTAGAAGCGTCAGAAGAAGTCAAAAAAGAAGTACCCAAAGAAGAACCAAAATCCAAAGAGCCAAAGAAACAGAATAAACAGGATAAAAAAATAGAGAAAAAGCCTGTAAAGGAAAAACCGGTCAAACCGAAAATCCCAGGAGTTCATATCTGGCGGGCTATCTCGATTTTGTTTCTCAGTCTGCTTTTATTGGTTGTCTCTGCATACTTGCTCAGCCCTTATGCAACCATGAAGGATATTCGTGTTGAGGGAACAGTGCAAACCACAGATGATGATATTCGACAGGCTTCAGGCATTCAGGATTCGGATTATACGATTAACCTTCTGCTAGACAAGGCAAAATATGAAGAGCAGATCAAGTCTAACTATTGGGTTGAATCAGCTCAGCTTGTTTATCAATTTCCAACCAAGTTCACTATCAAGGTCAAGGAATATGATATTGTAGCCTACTATATTTCTGGTGAAAACCATTATCCTATTCTTTCCAGCGGTCAGCTTGAGACCAGTTCGGTCAGTTTGGTGAGTCTGCCAGAAACTTATATATCAGTTCTCTTTAATGACAGCGAACAAATCAAGACCTTTACGTCAGAGCTTGCTCAAATTAGCCCAGAACTCAAGGCGGCTATCCAAAAGGTGGAATTAGCCCCAAGCAAGGTGACTTCTGATTTAATTCGATTGACTATGAATGATTCGGACGAGGTATTGGTTCCTCTATCTGAAATGAGTAAGAAACTACCTTACTATAGTAAGATTAAGCCACAGTTGTCAGAACCGAGTGTGATTGACATGGAAGCTGGAATTTACAGCTACACTGTGGCGGATAAATTAATTATGGAAGCTGAGGAAAAGGCCAAACAAGAGGCCAAGGAAGCTGAGAAGAAACAGAAAGAGGAAGAGAAGAAAAGGCTAGAAGAACAGCAGAATAAATTGGAAGAAGAGAAGAAAAAATTGGAGGAAGAAAGCAATCGAAACCAAACAAGTCAGCGTTCATCGCGTCGCTAGGTTTAGCTTTTCTCCTATAGCTCTTTAGTGACCAAGTTTTTACTTGACAAGTGTTAGTAGAAATAATAGAATAGTAAAAAACCTTTAAAGCAGTCCAGAGAGGCAGCTAAGGTTAGACGGTGAAAGGGTGGAGACTACCCATTTTTCGTGGAACCTTGCTGTTGGCAGGTTCCTTTTTTCGTGCCTTCTTGTGGCCAGACTCTCTCACTAGCAAAGGTAAAAGGAGAAACCTATGCGAGAACATCGTCCAGTTATTGCTCTTGATTTTCCTAGTTTTGAGGCGGTCAAGGAATTCTTAGCTCTTTTTCCAGCAGAAGAAAACCTTTATCTAAAGGTAGGGATGGAGCTTTATTACGCAACGGGGCCTGAGATTGTGTCTTACTTGAAAGGCCTGGGGCACAGTGTCTTTTTGGATCTCAAGCTGCATGACATTCCTAATACAGTCAAGTCAGCCATGAAGGTCCTGTCTCAGCTTGGTGTAGATATGACAAATGTTCATGCGGCTGGGGGTGTAGAGATGATGAAGGCTGCGCGTGAAGGTCTTGGAAGTCAAGCCAAATTGATCGCTGTCACTCAGCTCACATCAACATCAGAAGCCCAGATGCAGGAGTTTCAAAATATCCAAACCAGCCTGCAGGAGTCTGTCATTCATTATGCTAAGAAGACAGCTGAAGCTGGCTTGGATGGTGTTGTTTGCTCGGCTCAGGAAGTGCAAGTCATCAAGCAGGCTACCAAACCAGATTTTATCTGTCTGACACCAGGCATTCGTCCACAGGGAGCTGCAGTAGGAGATCAAAAACGCGTCATGACGCCAGCAGATGCCTATCAAATAGGCAGTGACTATATCGTAGTGGGACGTCCCATTACCCAAGCTGAGGATCCTGTTGCAGCTTATCATGCAATCAAAGAGGAATGGAACCAAGACTAGAATTAAAGAAATAGATTAGAAAAACAAAAGGAGAAGACCATGACACTTGCTAAAGATATCGCTAGCCACCTCTTGAAAATTCAAGCCGTTTACCTCAAACCAGAGGAGCCTTTCACTTGGGCATCTGGTATCAAATCGCCTATTTATACTGATAACCGTGTGACGCTAGCCTATCCAGAAACTCGTACCCTAATTGAAAATGGCTTTGTGGAAGCTATCAAAGAAGCCTTTCCAGAGGTAGAAGTGATTGCAGGAACTGCAACAGCAGGGATTCCACACGGAGCTATCATTGCTGATAAGATGAACTTGCCATTTGCCTATATCCGTAGTAAACCAAAAGATCACGGAGCTGGTAACCAAATCGAAGGTCGCGTGGCTCAGGGGCAAAAGATGGTAGTGGTTGAAGACCTTATTTCAACAGGTGGTTCTGTTCTTGAAGCCGTAGCCGCAGCTAAGCGAGAAGGAGCAGATGTGCTTGGAGTAGTAGCAATTTTCAGCTACCAATTGCCAAAAGCAGATAAGAACTTCTCAGATGCAGGTGTCAAACTAGTAACGCTTTCTAACTACAGTGAACTCATCCACCTAGCCCAAGAAGAAGGCTATATCACACCAGAAGGGCTCGACCTTCTAAAACGATTTAAAGAAGACCAAGAGAATTGGCAAGAAGGTTAGGTCAGTAAGATAAAGAGAGACGAGTCTGGGACAAAAATCTAACCTTAAATATAAAAAACGAACAAAACGAGTTATCTAACAATCAGAATTCTGTTTTGTTCGTTTTTTTTTTTTATAATCTATCGATTTTTAAAATTTATAATAAAGAATTTCTAAAATTAAAATCTTTTTGTCCCAGACTCTTTTAACCATTTTGTTTAAAATATGACAATATTTTAAACAAAATAATTGACAACGCTTTCTTTTATTGATATAATGAAAATATAATATGTATCAAATTGATCAATCAACTATCTTGTTTATCACTTCTTAGGAGGACGATGTCATGAAAAGAAGAAAAATATATTCCCTTTTTTGCGTAGTTACAATTGCAGCTAGTTTGTTTCTCCCTACAGTCTTAGCTAGACAGATTGGAGGTTATGATTTAACGTTGCCGCGTTTTGGTTCGGATACAACTAGTGCGCTTGAGAAAGAAAACGCCTCTGCTGGAATTAATAATAATGACAGCACTGGTGGCGGTAAAACGTTAAATACCTCTATTCGTAGCGCCTATAGTGGGGCAGATATCACTCCAATGTATCAATTGAGTTCTGGCTCTAGGATTGTCATGTACTATAATGGAGGTGGTGATAATTATATTGGTTCTGATACTAGATTAGCTATGGCGCCACAGTTTGGAAATCATGTAAGAATTCATACTTCAGGTTCTTGGAGTCCAGATTCTTATTAACTTACTTGTCAGAGTAAGCCTTAAAGATGGTTGATTGTGGGTGTAGCATGAAAAAAGAATGCTACACCCTATTCTTATTATAAGGAGGAGTTGGGATGGAATTTTTTATTTGTAATCTTGTACGAGTCGTTAAATCACCTCGGTTTTATATGTCTTTATTTTTGACCCTTCTTTGCATGAGTTTAGGAAATTTCCTTGCTTTCAATGGTATTTATAAAATTGAAGGTTTATCGATTTTTTTTGCCGCTTCTTCTATTAGAGGATTTTCACCGATTAGCCTAGTAGCTGCACTTATCTGTACACTGCCCTATTCTGGTCAGATAATAGAGGATGCTGAGAGTCATTTTCTAACAGCACAATTGTGTCGAATTTCTAAAAAGAAGTATCTGGCTATTGTTGGTAGTACTGTAATTATTTCTTCTTTTCTAGTCTTTTTTCTCCCCTATTTATTATTATTAGGAATTAATCTTTTAGTGACTCCTTATCAGGAAATTTATATTGGAGACTATAGTGGTGCCTTAAAAGAATTATTTGATTCTAATCAGTTTCTCTATAGTCTTGTAACGACTCTCTGGTATGGAGTTTGGGGCGCTGTGTTCTCTATTTTTGGACTAGCTAGTGCTTTGCTAGTGAAGAAAAAATTAGGAGCTATTTTCATCCCAGTTGCCTATATGATGGTTGGGGGTATTTTTTGGGGTATTTTAGAGCTATCTTACTTAGAACCTGTGACAACATTAGCTTTGGGATATCAGAAAGATATCAGTCTTTCCTTAGTTAGTGGGCATCTTGCTTTTATTTTATTTGTTAGTTGTTTGGTTGTTTATGGTACATTTTTTCTACATTCAGAGGACTACATATAATGAAACAATTTGTTCAATTTTACAAAAAAGATTTTTTAGCAGTATTGGTTTATTTTATATTACTGCTATCCTGTATTTTATCTAGTACAGTATATTTACTGCGATGTCGCCAATATTCAATCCATCCAAATGTATTAGAATGGCTCTTAGTCTTACTTCAAGATATTACGACTGGAGTATATTGCTTTCCGTTCACATATATATTATTCTTTTTTCATTTGATGAATAACTATTTTAATAGGTTGGAGTGCCGCATTCGTCTGAAATCAATTAAGCACTTTACCAGTTTTAGTTTCAAATTAGCAGCTCTTAGTACGGGGATTTGGACGGCGACTTTATTTTTATTGATTTTTCTAATTGCATTTAGTAATGGTTTTAGCTTCTCTTTGGAGATAAAGGAGGTTGATTTTTTAAGAGAATTTTATGGTATAAGTATTGCAAACAATGCTAGTTTCTTTATAGGATTTTTTTTCTCTTATATAGCATACTATTTCTTTTTATCCTTACTTACTATTAGCAGTTTTTCTTGGTTTAAAAAATCAAACATGAGCTTAGTATTTCTGTTTACTTTTTTATTTGTAGAATCCTTATTCTGGATTTATCAGTTGAACAATGGGATAATTGGATTATTGCCAATTTTTCAGTATATGGTAAATTCCAATCCGTATGCATTGATTTATTGGCTTACATTACTATCTATCATAATTCCATTGACTGTATTTTCTGTTCATAGAAACTGGAGGAGAGTGTAAAAGTTGGAAATGGGAAAGTTAAGTAGTCACATGTGGAGGTTGAATCAGATAATCTATACCAAGTACTTTTGGGGTTATGTTCTTTTTTGGATATTGATTTGTTTAGGATTATGGTATTGGTTAGAAGGAAATGATAGACTTGTTATAGAAATTTTAAAAGGGCCTAATCTGAGTCAAAACTCTTTTTTAGTCTTATCTATATGGTTGCTTCATTGGTTTATTATTCATGCATTTTTTCTAGCAGTTGTATATCGTAGAAGAGCATCCGATTTCTTTATGGAAGTGATTCGATTTTCTTCTATTAAGCTCTGGATTAGGTATCAGATTTGGACCTGTTTTCTTTATGGACTCGTTTTAATCATGGTAAAAGTTCTAGTGATTCAATTTATGTTACAGTTACCAAACTGGGATATAGGAGTTTTGTTTATAGTTGATTTTTTGAATGTTTGTGTGCTATCCTTGCTTTGCTTTACGTTATACATACTAGGAGCGAATGAGCAAATGAACTTTTCTTGTGTTAGCTTCTTTTTACTCATGATTGTGTTTGGCAGTTTATTTGTGGGGAATCGAACCAATTATCTATTTTATATTCTGAATAGAGGAAATGGAGATATAGGACGAGATCTATTTCTTCAGTTGCTATTTTTAGTCTTTCTTTTTAAAAGCATTTTCTATTTCACTCGTCAAAAGAGGAGGTTTATAGAATGAATGAAATAATTACATTAAAAAATATTCAGTTGGAATTAAAAAAAACATGTGTTTTTCAAAACCTTAATTTTAGTTGTAAACAGGGGGAAATTATAGGAATTACTGGTGCGAATGGCTCAGGGAAAAGTGTATTGTTTAAATTAATAGCTGGTTTATATAGTCCGTCTTATGGAGAAGTGTTAATCAATGGGGAAAATATTGTTCCTGAGAGAAAAATTCCAGCTAATTTGGGAGCTTTGATTGAAGAACCTGGTTTTATAAATTATTATAGTGGCTTTAAGAATTTACAATATTTGGCAAGCATACGAGGAGTAGTTGGTAATCAGGAAATCAATGATACACTGAAAATAGTTGGTCTATATGAGCAAAAAGACCAGAAAGTTAAAACTTATTCGCTAGGTATGAGGAAAAAGCTAGGGATTGCTCAAGCAATTATGGAGAATCCCTCTATTCTTTTACTAGATGAACCTATGAATGCCTTGGATAAATCAAGTGTAGAAAATATGAGAACATTGTTTAGAAAGCTCTCTAGTGAAAAAGGAACAACAATTTTGATTGCTAGTCATAGTGAAGAGGATATTCGTATCTTATGTGATAAAGTATATTCAATAGAAGATAAAGTATGTACACTGTGTTCAGATTGAACATCTTAGATAGACTCAGAATGTTATAGGTAAAATCTTAAAAAGGGATTGGAGCTTAAACTCCAGTCCCTTTTAAGAGTTAATGACTAATCAACTTTTCCGCCCTCAACAACCAGGTCGTCAGCTTTAGCAGCGTCACCGTAGGTTGGGTGGAGTGTTTTTTCATAGACCTTGTGGAAGAAGTTTTCTTTGCCTAATTTTTCAATATCTTTATTGATGAAGTCTAGCAATTCTTGGTTGCCTTTTTGAACTGCTGCCGCAATGGTATCTGGATTACCGAGGGAAGTAATTCCTACTTCAAATCCTTTATTTTCAAGCGCCCAAGCTAGAACTTCAGTATTGTCAGTAGAGAAGGCATCTCCACGTCCGTCAAGAAGAGCTTGGTAAGAGTCACTGTATTGGTCATATTTTTGGAGTTTAATTTCTGGATGATTCTTTTCAAAATAAGTCTCAGCAGTCGTTCCTTTTGTGACAATTAAGGTTTTACCTTCAAGTTGTTTGACGTCTGTAATGAGACCAGTCTTAGGTGATACGACTCCAAGAGAAACTTTCATGTATGGAAGGGCAAAATCAACTTGTTTCTTGCGTTCGTCAGTCACTGTAAAGTTGGCAAGAGTAATATCTACCTTGTTTGAAATCAAGTATTCCGCACGGTTGGCAGCGTCGACTGAAACGTATTTAACCTTGACACCAAGGTCTTGGGCCAGTTGGTTCCCAAGTTCAATATCGTAACCTTGGTAAGAACCGTCATTGTCAACGTAACCAAACGGTTTTTTATCTCCAAACACGGCGACTCGTAGCTCACCGCTTTTTTTGATTTCATCGATTGTGCGAGCCTTGGCAGTGGTTTTGCCAGAGGATGAACCAGCGTTTCCACCTGAGCTACAAGCAGTGACAAAGATAAGGGCAAAGGCAAGTGCCAAAACAGTTAAGAGTGGTTTGAATAGTTTCATAAGAATCTCCTTTATAGATATGAGCCAAATTGGCTAAAGTCAAAGACGTTTAAAAATTCCTGAGCTCGTTTGGTTTGAGGATTGGTAAAGAAGGCTTGAGCCGTTCCTTCTTCAGCAATTTTCCCTTGGTCGAGGAAGATAATCCGATCGGCAATAGCTTGGGCAAACTGCATTTCATGGGTTACTAAAATCATGGTGCGACCTTCTTGAGCTAAATCATTGATAAGTTCTAGAACCTCACGCACCATTTCTGGATCCAGCGAAGCAGTCACTTCGTCAAAAAGGATGATTTCTGGATGCATGAGGAGGGCACGGACAATTGCAACCCGTTGCTTCTGTCCACCAGATAATTGACGCGCAAAGCTATGTTGTTTGTCTAGCAAACCGACACGTTCCAGTAGTTGCAGAGCTTCTTCCGTTACTTCCTTCTTGTCCCTTCCTTGAGCCTTGATAGGACCTAGGATGAGGTTTTGTAGGACATCCAGATGGGGAAAGAGTTCATAACTTTGAAAGACCATGCCAATCTTTTGGCGAACTAGGTGAAAGTCTTTTTTATTTTCAACGATAGACTGACCGTCCAGAAGAATATCTCCACCTTGAATACTTTCTAAGCCGTTGAGACAACGAAGGAGGGTACTTTTCCCACAACCAGAGGGTCCTAGAATGACGACAACTTCCCCTTTATTGATTTGTAGGGATAGACCTTGGAGGATGGGATTGTCTCCGAAGGATTTTTTGAGTTCCTTGATTTCTAAGATAGTTTCAGACATTTAGTTCCTCCAATGTTTTTCTAAGTGAGTGGATAGTTTGGAAATAGGGAAGCAGACTGCGAAATACAAGACTAGAATGGTTCCATAAATCCAAAAGGAAGCGGTTGGGATAGTCAAGCGATTGCTATCGATGATTTGCTGTCCAACCTTGGTCACTTCAACTACCCCAATCAAGACAACCAAGGAAGTGGTTTTGATCATCCGAGTGACAAGGTTGATGGCTTGTGGTAGCAATCTTCTCAAGACCTGTGGGATGATGATGTGGTAGTAAAGTTGAACATTTGTCAAACCTAGTGCCTGTCCACTTTCAAACTGATGCTTAGGGAGGGAAGTGATGGCTCCACGGACCAAGTCCCCCATTTCAGCTGTTCCCCAGAGGGTAAAAACGATAATAGCTGAAGTCTCTCCTGAGATATTGATATTAAAGTTTCGAGCTAATCCGAAATAAACGATGAAGAGTAGCACCAGTTGGGGCATGATACGAATAAATTCCAGATACAATCGTGTTAAAAATCGTACGATTCTAGAATGGGAGGTCATGACAATTCCCATGACTGTTCCGAAAATCATGGATAAGAGGACAGACAGGATAGAAATGCCAATCGTGACGCCCAATCCCTGTAAAATCCGCAGGAGATTATTTCCCTGAAAGAGTACTTGGATTCCCGAATCCTGCATGGCGGAGCCTCCTTTCTATCCAGCTAAAGACCAGTGATATGGGCAGCAGCATAATCAGGTAAGCAATTACCAACATAGCTAGCGCAATGTCTGTCTCATAATAGAGCCCAATCAAGTCCTTGGCGACGTACATGAGGTCTGCTAAAGCTACTGCTGAGAAAACGGAGGTTTCCTTGATGAGGAAAATGACATTGGCGCTAAAAGATGGTAGGGCCACCGCTGTTGCTTGCGGAAGAACCACATAGCGAAAGACCTGTACAGGTGTCAGACCGATGGCTAATCCAATCTCATGCTGGGTTTGACTGATGGCTTCCAACCCACTTCGGAAAGATTCTGCCATATAGGAGCCTCCTAAAAAGACTAATCCCAGAGTAGCACAGACTTCCGAAGATAGGACAATCCCTATTCGGGGAAGACCGAAGTAGAGAAAGAAGAGTTGAATCAAAAGGGGTGTATTACGTGACAATTCAATGTAGGCTGTCGCTATTTGCGCCAAAAAAGGGATGCGGTAATGCCGGATGATACTAACGATTAAACCGAGCAGAAAGGATCCCAGAATTCCCCAAACTGCAATATGCAAGGTTAGGAGAAAAGCCTTTTGATATAGTGGTAGATATTGTTCAACAATGGACCAATCCAAAAATAGAACCTCCCATCTAGAAATAATACAGTTATTGTAGCACTTAAAATCTCCTTTGGATAATATCTATTTTTTATTGCCGTGATAAGGATTTTTTATCATAGATATAAAATTTCTGAAATTTCCAAACAAAATATTTGAAAAGTTTTGAAAAAAGAGTTAAGATATTTTTGTAATATACAAAGTAAACGCTTACTTATTAAGGAGGGCATTTTATGTCATACAAAACAAGCAATGCAGAAGGTCATGTAGACTTCATCAATACCTATGATTTGGAGCCAATGGCACAACAAGTTATTCCTAAAGCAGCATTTGGCTATATCGCTAGTGGGGCGGAGGATACTTTCACTTTACGTGAGAATATTCGTGCCTTTAACCACAAACTCATCGTTCCTCATACACTCTGCAATGTAGAAAATCCAAGTACAGAGATTGAATTTGCAGGCGAAAAATTGTCTTCACCAATCATTATGGCACCTGTTGCAGCTCATAAATTGGCAAATGAACAGGGTGAAGTGGCGACTGCGCGTGGTGTGCATGAGTTTGGTTCTCTTTACACAACTAGCTCTTACTCTACTGTCGATCTTCCAGAAATTACGGAAGCCCTTCAAGGGACACCTCATTGGTTCCAATTTTACTTTAGTAAGGATGACGGTATCAACCGCCATATCATGGACCGTGTGAAGGCTGAAGGTTATAAAGCGATTGTCTTGACAGCAGATGCGACTGTAGGGGGCAATCGTGAGGTTGATAAGCGTAATGGATTTGTCTTCCCAGTTGGCATGCCGATTGTTGAAGAATACCTGCCAGAAGGTGCTGGAAAATCAATGGACTTTGTTTACAAATCAGCTAAACAACGCTTGTCTCCACGTGATGTAGAATTCATCGCTGAATACTCAGGACTTCCTGTTTATGTCAAGGGACCACAATGCCGTGAGGACGTTGAACGTTCGCTTGCTGCAGGTGCCTCTGGTATCTGGGTAACCAACCACGGTGGCCGTCAAATCGACGGTGGGCCAGCTGCCTTTGACTCACTTCAAGAAGTAGCAGAAGCAGTTGACAAACGCGTACCAATCGTCTTTGACTCAGGTATTCGTCGTGGTCAACACGTCTTTAAAGCTTTGGCTTCAGGAGCAGACTTGGTAGCTATTGGCCGCCCTGTTATCTATGGCTTGGCCCTTGGTGGTAGTGTCGGTGTACGCCAAGTCTTTGAACACTTGAATGCAGAATTGAAGACAGTTATGCAGTTATCTGGAACTCAGACCATTGAAGATGTCAAACACTTCAAACTCCGTCACAACCCATACAACCCAACCTTCCCAGTTGACCCACGCGACTTAAAATTGTATTGATAAAAAGATTGCCTCCACTGAATGTGGAGGTTTTTGTTTGTATTTTGAACGTTTTGTTTTAATAAAGGGAAATCGTATCAAAATCTATATAAATATATTTTTCAGTCAAATATCTTGCTAGGGCTTTCATTTTTTGCTATACTGGTGCAGTAATTAAATAATAAAGACATTTGGGGTGCTTTAAGCTGAGATGATACCCATTGAACCTGATACAGTTAAGACTGGCGAAGGGAAATGTGAACAGTTTTTTCTTGAGAAAGAAAAAACCATCTAATTTTGTAAGCAAAACTCTAATTTTTGATTGTAATTGGAGTTTTTTGTTTATATAAGCTGGATGAAGGTGATACAAAGCATTTAGGTAGCTCTTCTTGGACGCCCTTGATTTTCTTTAAAAAGGTCAAGTAAAACTAGGATTTTCTTGATGTTTTGTTGATTACGAACGAGTAAAGAGAGGAAAAGTAAATATGGAAACACAAGACTATGCATTTGAGCCAGGTTTGACTGTTGGAGAATTATTAAAAAATAGTCAGCAGGATTGGCAAGTTGCAATCAATCATCGTTTTGTTAAGGAACTTTTTGCGGGGACAATTGAGAATAAGGTCTTAAAAGACTACCTGATTCAAGATTATCACTTCTTTGATGCCTTCTTATCCATGCTGGGTGCTTGCGTAGCCCACGCAGACCAGCTTGAATCCAAGCTTCGTTTTGCCAAGCAATTAGGCTTTCTTGAAGCAGATGAAGACGGTTATTTCCAAAAGGCTTTCAAAGAGTTAAAAGTATCTGAGAATGACTATCTGGAAGTGAACTTGCATCCTGTAACAAAAGCCTTTCAGGATTTAATGTATTCTGCTGTTTCATCATCAGACTATGCCCATCTTTTGGTCATGTTGGTCATTGCAGAAGGTCTCTATTTAGACTGGGGTTCTAAAGATTTAGCTCTACCAGAAGCCTATATTCATTCGGAATGGATCAATCTCCACAGAGGTCCTTTCTTTGCAGAGTGGGTTCAATTTCTGGTTGACGAACTTAATCGTGTCGGAAAAGGTCGAGAAGATTTGACAGAACTTCAGCAACGCTGGAATCAAGCGGTCGCTTTAGAATTAGCCTTTTTTGATATTGGTTATGACGCTTAGAGAAGGTTCAGGATATTGACAAATTTGATGAGGTAATTCTCTTCGAAAATCAAATTCAAACCACGTCAGCTTCACCTTAGATTATATATGTGACTGACTTCGTCAGTCTTATCTACAACCTCAAAGCAGTGCTTTGAGCAGCCTGCGGCTAGCTTCCTAGTTTGCTCTTTGATTTTCATTGAGCATAAATCATTCAATGTAAAAAAATTTCTTAACGAAAGATAGAGATAAATCGAAATCAGTAGATCGTATAAAGTGAAAAGGAAGGATTTCAATATGACAAGTTTAAAATTATTAAAAGAAAAAGCACCTTTGGTCATTTGCATAACCAATGATGTAGTAAAAAATTTCACAGCAAATGGATTAGTAGCACTGGGTGCATCACCAGCCATGAGTGAGTTTCCAGCAGATTTAGAGGATTTGTTAAAGTATGCTGGTGGTTTATTAATAAACATAGGAACATTAACAGATGAAAATTGGAAATTATACCAAGCTGCTCTGAAAATTGCAGAGAAATATAATGTCCCAGCAGTTTTAGATCCTGTAGCCTGTGGAGCAGGAGAATATAGAAAAAAAGTAGCAGATGATCTAATCAACAATTATAAACTAGCAGCGATTAGGGGAAATGCTGGCGAGATTGCCTCTTTAGTAGGGATAAATGTGGCGTCTAAAGGAGTAGATAGTGCGGGAGTAGATAATATTGATGAAATTGCTCTAGCAGCAAATAAGAAGTTCAATATTCCTATAATAGTAACAGGTGAAGTGGATGCTATTGCGGTAAATGGAGAAGTGGTAACGATTCATAATGGTAGTTCCATGATGCCAAAAGTTATTGGGACAGGATGCTTATTAGGGGCAGTGGTAGCAAGCTTTATCGGACTTGAAAAAGGTCAAGAATTGAAATCATTAGAAACAGCAATGTTGGTTTACAATATCGCTGGAGAAATGGCAGAAAAACGTCCAAATGGAGATCTTCCTGGAACATTTAAAGTTGAATTTATAAATGCCTTATACGAGATTACAGATGAAGATGTAAAGAAATTCAAAAGAGTGAAGTAAGATGTTTCAAAAAGAATTACTAAAACTATATTTTATTTGTGGAACGACTACTTGCCAGGGAAAAGATCTATATAGAGTCGTTGAGGAAGCCTTAAAAGGTGGTATAACCTTATTTCAATTCCGTGAAAAAGGTGAGGGGGCCCTGGAAGGTAAAGAAAAAGTCGAATTAGCAATTAAACTACAGGATCTTTGTAAAAAATACAATGTTCCGTTTGTTGTTAATGATGATATTGATTTGGCGATGGAAATTGACGCTGATGGCGTACATGTAGGACAAGATGACCTTGGAGTTGATGAAATTAGAAAATTGATGCCAGATAAAATAATTGGTCTTTCTATAAAAAACGAGGAAGAATTTCAACAATCAAAAGTTGAATATGTAGATTATGTCGGTGTTGGTCCTGTATTTGATACCCAGTCAAAGGATGATGCTGGTGGTGCTATAGGTTATGAAGGTCTTAAATTGATGCGGACACTATTGCCACAAATGCCCTTAGTTGCAATTGGTGGGATACAGACGGAACATATTAAAGACATTATGAAGACCAATGTTGACGGTGTTTCAATCATTTCAGCAATATCGTATGCAAAAAATATAGAAAAAACTGTTCGGGAAATGAGTGAACAATAGCTATCAATTTTTCCTTGGATTCTGAGGGAGTAGGATTTTCTTTTTTCTAAAAAACTATGTCCAGATTCAGCTCAAATGGCTAATCTATCAAACAAGACATTTGGTTTTTGCAAAAGAAAGATCTGCTGTCTTTGTGAGTGCAAGTCTGTATTTCCAGTTCAATTTCTTGAACTGAAAAAAATCGTTTGTTATAATAGTTATATAATAAAATAATAAAGACATTTGGGGTGCTTTAGGCTGAGATGATACCCATTGAACCTGATACAGTTAAGACTGTCGAAGGGAAATGTGAAACGTTTTTTTCGTATGTCGAAAAGAACTGTCTAATCTTGTAAGCTAAACTCTAATTCTTGATTGTAATTGGAGTTTTTTTGTTTATCAAAAGAGGATAGGCTGGACGTTAAGCCTTTCGGTAGCTCACCTTGAATACCCCACTTTTCTTTAAAAAAGGAGTTTTTTATGTTGAAAAAATGGCAGTTAAAAGATGTTATTTTACTTGCTTTCTTGTCTATCTTTTTTGGTGGCGTTTTTGTAGGATCCGGCTATCTGTTTGATGTCCTCACTCTGATTTTAGCCCCTCTTGGCTTGCAGGCCTTTGCCAATGAAATCCTCTTTGGTCTCTGGTGTATGGCTGCGCCCATTGCGGCCATCTTTGTTCCAAGAGTGGGAAGCGCAACGATTGGAGAAGTGCTAGCTGCGCTTGCTGAAGTCCTTTATGGTAGCCAATTCGGTCTAGGTGCCCTTTTGTCTGGCTTGGTTCAAGGTTTGGGAAGTGAACTTGGTTTTATCGTAACCAAGAATCGCTATGAAAGTTGGCTCTCTCTAACTGCTAATAGTATTGGGATTACGCTTGTTAGCTTTGTCTATGAATACATTAAGTTAGGTTACTATGCCTTCTCCCTTCCTTTTGTCCTTTCCTTGCTAGTGGTACGTTTTATTTCCGTCTTTTTCTTCTGTACCATCTTGGTTCGTGCCATTGTCAAACTCTATCATCAGTTTGCAACTGGAGGAAAAGCATAGATGGGGCTGGAATTACGGGAGATTCAGTCCCCAATCTTCTCGGAGCCACTTGATTTTACCTTTCATGGGCAAGCCTTTACCTTGTTAGTTGGGAGCAGTGGTTCAGGAAAATCAAGTCTCTTTCAAATAATAGCCCAAGTCAGTTCTCTTCCCTATAGCGGTCAAGTCCTGATAAATGGGAGCGAGGTCGGTCAGCTTTCTATCATCGAACGTGTCCAGACGGTTGGTATTCTCTTTCAAAATCCCAATCATCAATTTACCATGGAGAACTTGTTTGAGGAGCTGATTTTTACCCTGGAGAATATCGGCCATCCTGTTCAGGAAATTGATTCTAAAATAGCAGAGGTTGTCCAGCAATGTCGCTGCAAGGCGATTTTGCACCGTCCAATTCATCACTTATCAGGTGGGGAAAAGCAAAAGGCTGCTTTGGCTGTTCTCTTTGCTATGAATCCTAGGGTCTATCTCTTGGATGAGCCCTTCGCTTCCATTGATCGTAAGAGTAGGATAGAGATATTGGAGATTCTAAAAGAGTTGGTCTCTGATGGGAAGATAGTTATTTTGTGCGACCATGATTTAACGGACTATGAAGCCTATATCGACCATATGGTAGAGCTAAGAGATGGACAACTAAGGGAAGTGTTTCAAATCCCTACCTCTGAGATGACACAGGCTGTTTCAAAGGAAGTTGCTTCTAGCCCAGAACTATTCCATATGGACCGAACGACTTGTGAGCTGGATAAGCGTCCCCTCTTTTCGATTGTGAATTTTACATTCTACCAAGGAATTTCCTGTATCTTGGGTGATAATGGTGTCGGGAAATCAACCCTCTTTCGGTCTATTCTTCAATTTCAAAAGTATAAGGGGCGCATTACTTGGAAGAGTTCGGTCTTGAAAAAGAAAAAGAGTTTGTATCGTGACCTGACGGGTGTTGTTCAGGAAGCTGAGAAGCAGTTTATCCGAGTCAGTCTGCGAGAGGAACTTCAATTAGATGGACCTGATTCTGAAAGAAATCAACGAATTTTCCAAGCTTTACGATATTTTGATCTGGAGCAGGCACTCGATAAGAGCCCCTATCAATTAAGTGGTGGCCAGCAAAAGATTCTACAGCTCTTGACCATCTTGACTAGCAAGGCGTCTGTGATTTTACTAGATGAACCTTTTGCTGGTTTGGATGATAGAGCCTGCCATTATTTTTGTCAGTGGATTGTGGAGGAGAGAAATCAAGGAAGAAGTTTTCTGATCATTAGCCATCGTTTGGATCCCTTGATTTCTGTGGTTGATTATTGGATTGAGATGACTAGTCAGGGTCTCAGTCATGTGAAAGAAGTGACAATTACCAAACCACTCACATCTCAGAGTAGCAATACCCAAAAGGAGGTGAGATAGTATGGTCAAAGTAGCAACCCAGACACCGATTATCAGTCTCTTTTTGCTGATTTTATCCTTGGAAACATCTTTCATTCCTTCGATTGCTCTGAATCTTTCGGTAGTCGCATTTTGTATTCTCTTTATGCTCTATTACCGTCGATTTAAAGTATTGGCTTGGATGCTTCTGCTTGCCATTTTGCCATCTTTGGCCAACTATTGGGCAGTTCAGTTACATGGGGATGCTTCGCAGGCAGTCATGCTTGGAACGAGGGCTTTTGTGACAGTTTGTATCGGCCTTGTCTTTGTTTCCTCTATTTCCCTAAAAGAGCTTCTCTTGTACTTGGCCCAAAAGGGGTTATCACGCTCTTGGGCCTATGCCTTGATTGTGGTATTCAATTCCTTTCCCCTTATTCAGCAAGAAATTAAGTCTCTCAAGGAAGCTTGCTTATTACGTGATCAAGAACTGCATGTTTGGTCGCCCTTGATTTACAGCAAGGTTCTGATGACGGTCTTTAGATGGCGCCATCTTTACCTGAGAGCCCTGTCGGCGCATGGATATGACGAACATGCACAGGTGGAGAATAGCTATCGGACCTTTTATATTCCTAAAAAAACAAAATTAATCTACCTGCTGTTCTTTTTATTACTTCAAAGCAGTCTATTTTTATAAAGGAGTTATTATGGAATTTACAGATATTGCGATGGAATTATCCAAGGAAGCTTGGCAGGCCTCCTTTCATCATCCCTTTGTATTACAGTTACAAGAGGGAAATTTAGACCTGTCCATCTTTCGCTATTACTTGATTCAGGATGCCTACTATTTGAAGGCCTTCTCAGAAGCCTATCACCTCTTGGCTGATAAGACTTCAAACCAAGAGATGAAAAGACTCTTGAAACAAAATGCTCAGAGTCTAGTGGAAGGTGAGTTATTTATCCGCCAACAATTTTTCAAGGAATTGGAAATCAGCGATCAGGAAATGGAGCAACATCCAATCGCTCCAACTTGTTATCATTACATTTCGCACATTTATCGTCAATTTGCAGAGCCCAACCTAGCCATCGCTTTTGCAAGCTTGCTGCCTTGTCCTTGGCTATATCATGATATAGGCAAATCACTTAATCTTAAACCATCACCAAATCCTCTCTACCAACAATGGATTGAAACTTATATTACGGATGAGTTGGAGCAGCAGATTCGAGAGGAAGAAGCTTTGGTAAATCAGCTCTATCGAGAAAGTGACGAGACGGACAAACAAAAAATGCTAGAGGCCTTCCACAGAAGTGTCCACATGGAAGCCAAGTTTTGGGAAATGGCCTACCAACACCAGACATGGAAGAGTGATTTACACTCTTTAGAAAAAGGAGAAGAATAGAAATATGAGAAAGAACCAATTGCAAGTTCACAAATTAACCATTTTATCTATGATGATTGCCCTTGATGTAGTCCTTACGCCTATCTTTCGGATTGAGGGAATGGCACCGATGTCCAGTGTAGTCAATATTCTAGCAGGAATCATGATGGGACCTGTTTATGCCTTGGCCATGGCTACAGTGACAGCCTTTATCCGTATGACGACTCAAGGGATTCCGCCTTTAGCTCTCACAGGAGCGACTTTTGGAGCCCTTCTAGCAGGTCTCTTTTATAAGTATGGTAGAAAATTTTACTTTTCTGCTTTGGGAGAAATTTTGGGAACAGGTATTATTGGTTCTATTGTTTCCTATCCTGTTATGGTACTCTTTACAGGATCGGCCGCTAAGCTTAGTTGGTTTATCTACACTCCTCGATTTTTCGGTGCAACCTTGATTGGTACAGCGATTTCCTTTATTGCCTTTCGATTTTTAATCAAGCAGGAATTCTTTAAAAAAGTTCAGGGATATTTCTTTGATGAAAGGATAGACTGATGCAGGCATTTACAAATCCTTTTCCTCTGGCAACGACTTCCCTCATTCACTGTATTACCAATGAGATTTCTTGTGAGATGCTAGCAAATGGGATTTTGGCTCTGGGATGTAAACCAGTTATGGCAGATGATCCCCGTGAGGTTCTTGATTTTACTAAGCAAAGCCAGGCACTCTTCATCAATTTGGGGCATTTGTCAGCTGAGAAGGAAAAAGCAATCCGTATGGCAGCTTCTTATGCAGATCAAGTTTGTCTTCCAATGGTAGTAGATGCAGTTGGCGTAACAGTTTCATCCATTCGTAAGAGCTTAGTTAAAGACCTTTTAGACTATAGACCTACGGTACTTAAAGGAAATATGTCGGAAATCCGAAGTCTTGTTGGCTTAAAACACCACGGCGTTGGGGTAGATGCGAGTGCTAAAGATCAAGAAACTGAGGATTTGCTTCAAGTCTTGAAAGACTGGTGTCAGATCTATCCAGGTATGTCATTCTTAGTCACAGGCCCTAAGGACCTCATCGTTTCGAAGAATCAGGTCGCTGTACTGGGAAATGGCTGTGCTGAATTAGACTGGATAACAGGGACAGGAGACTTGGTTGGAGCTTTAACAGCTGTTTTTCTCAGCCAAGGAAAGACTGCCTTTGAAGCTTCTTTCCTAGCGGTTTCTTATCTCAATATCTCCGCTGAGAGAATAGTTGTTCAAGGAATGGGATTGGAAGATTTTCGTTACCAAGTACTCAATCAGCTTTCACTCCTCAAAAGAGATGAAAACTGGCTAGATGCTATCAAAGGAGAGGTTTATGAATAGAGAAGCACTTAGACTATATCTGGTAACCAATCGCTACCAAGATTCCTTGCAAAGTTTTCTTGAAAAGATTGAGACGGCTTGCCGCTCAGGGGTTACCATAGTCCAATTACGAGAAAAAAATCTCACAACAAATCAATATTATCAACTGGCAAAACAAGTCAAGGAAATAACAGATGCCTATCAGGTACCCTTGATAATCGATGATCGTTTGGATGTTTGTCTTGCGGTTGATGCTGCTGGTCTGCATATCGGAGACGATGAACTACCAGTTTCGGTTGCCCGACAAGTCTTGGGCCCTGACAAAATCCTCGGTGTTACAGCTAAAACTGTAAAAAGAGCTCTCGAGGCAGAAGAAGGAGGGGCGAATTACTTGGGGACAGGAGCCATTTTCCCGACTACGACCAAGGAAAATGCGCCTATCACCCTGATTTCAACCTTGAAGACAATTTGCCAAAGGGTCGCTATTCCAGTAGTTGCTATCGGAGGCTTGACATCAGAGAATATTGACCAACTTATCGGCACTGACATAGCTGGAGTTGCTGTAGTGCGTGATTTGATGCAAGCAGAAGATATTGAGGAAAAAACACAAGCCTTTTTAACAAAGCTGGATGACATTATTTGCTAATTAATACTCAATGAAAATCAAAGATCAAACTAGGAAGCTAGTTGCAGATTGCTCAAAGCATAGCTTTGAGGTTGCAGATAAAGCTGATGCAGTTTGAAGAGATTTTCGAAGAGTATAAAAACTCTCTAATTCCCTTAAAGTGGGAACTAGAGAGTTTTTTTAATCTTTAAAACTTGTATGGTTGACTGGGCCAGAACCATGACCGAGTTGAGGGGCATCTTGGATGGCTTTAGTGATAAAGGCCTTGGCCTTATCAACTGCTTGATAGAGGGTTTTACCCTTGGCAAGTTCAGCCGTAATCACTGCAGCAAAGGTACATCCAGTACCATGGGTGTGACAGGTTTGAATTCGTGGACTTTCCCAGACAAATTGGTCATCCTTGGTAAAGAGGAAATCCTTGGCACCGCCTTCGAGATGCCCACCTTTGATGACCACAGACTGAGGACCAAATTCTTTTAAAATCAGGCGACCGGCACGCTGCATGTCTTCAGGATCATGGATTGAAAAACCAACAATCTCTTCTGCCTCAGGAAGATTCGGAGTGATAATGGTTGCAAGGGGAAGTAGGTTTGTTTTTAGGTAGCTTCTGGCACTGGTATCAATCAGGGTGTCTCCGCTCGTAGCGACCATAACAGGGTCAAGGACGTAGGGACAGTCCAGCATTTTAAGATAGGGTTGGATGATTTCCATGATTTCGGTAGTTGCCAACATCCCAGTTTTTACAGCCTGAGGCTTGATATCCGAAAAGACACTGTCCAATTGGGCTTTCAACATTTGAGGAGAAACGTGCTCGATCAATTGAACGCCTCTGGTATTTTGAGCGACAAGACTGGTCACAACGGCCATCCCATAGACATCTCTAGCTTGGAACGACTTTAAGTCAGCCATAATGCCAGCACCACCACTAGGGTCAGTCCCTGCAATGGTCAAAGCAACGGGTAAATAAGTCATCTAAAACCTCCCAACCAACTGAAGTTTGTATTCTTAAGAACAAGCTAGTTTGTTTCAGGAAGGCAATAGAAGACTGCTAGTCCCCATTATCATTTCCACTTCCATCAGCTAGCATTACCTAGATTGAGTCAAAGGGTCTAACAGTTGTTAATCTCAGCTTTACGCACCCCTAGTGGTTGTTTTCTTTTTTCTTTAGTATAGCATATTTTTATAGTTTATATAGTAAGATTTGACTGAAAATCCTTTATCAAATGGTTAAAATTCAAATTTTCAAAGAAAAGATTAATTTCATAGTTGACAAATGTAGATTTTAAGAGTATACTGATAATTGTAATTGACAAATGTAGATTTTGGAGGTGTGATTATGCAGATTTCAGATGCAGAATGGCAGGTCATGAAGATTATTTGGATGCAAGGAGAGCAGACCAGTACGGATTTGATCAGGGTTCTGGCGGAGCGGTTCGATTGGTCCAAGTCGACCATTCAAACTCTTTTGGCTCGTCTGGTTGAGAAAGAGTGTCTGACTCGGAAAAAAGAAGGCAAGTCCTTTGTCTATTCAGCCCTTTTAACTTTGGACCAAAGTCGGGATTTACTTGTCCAAGATATCAAGGACAAGGTTTGTTCTCGTAGGATTAAGAACTTGTTGGCTGATTTGATTGCTGAATGTGATTTTACTCAGGCTGACTTGGAAGACTTGGAAGCTGTGATTTCTGAGAAGAAATCAAGCGCTGTAACAGAAGTAAGATGTAATTGTATGTAAAGGAGACGTCATGTTAAATAGTATTGTAACCATTGTTTGTATTGCCCTTATCGCGTTTATCTTGTTCTGGTTTTTCAAAAAGCCTGAAAAATCTGGACAAAAGGCCCAGCAAAAAAACGGCTACCAAGAGATTCGAGTGGAAGTCATGGGAGGCTATACGCCTGAGTTGATTATCCTCAAGAAATCAGTGCCAGCCCGTATTGTCTTTGACCGTAAGGACCCTTCACCCTGTCTAGACCAAATTGTTTTTCCAGATTTTGGTGTACATGCGGACCTGCCTATGGGCGAAGAGTATGTAGTGGAAATCACGCCTGAGCAGGCTGGAGAGTATGGTTTCTCTTGTGGCATGAATATGATGCACGGCAAGATGATTGTAGAATAGGAGAATGATATGACTGAAATTGTAAAAGCAAGTCTTGAAAATGGTGTTCAAAAAATCCGTATTACAGCTGAGAAAGGCTATCATCCAGCCCATATCCAGCTTCAAAAGGGAATTCCAGCTGAGATTACCTTTCATCGTGCTACGCCTTCAAACTGTTATAAGGAAATTCTGTTTGAAGAAGAAGGCATCTTGGAACCAATCGGCGTAGATGAGGAGAAAGTCATTCGTTTTACACCTCAAGAATTAGGTCAACATGAATTTTCTTGTGGTATGAAGATGCAAAAGGGAAGTTATACAGTTGTTGAGAAGACTCGAAAATCTCTATCACTTTTACAGCGTTTTTGGATTACTAGTATCTTTACTGTGCCTCTTGTGATCCTCATGATTGGGATGTCGACAGGAGGAATTAGTCACCAAGTCATGCGTTGGGGCACCTTTTTAGCCACAACACCGATTATGCTAGTAGCAGGTGGTCCTTATATCCAAAGTGCTTGGGCTAGTTTTAAAAAGCACAATGCCAACATGGATACCTTGGTTGCTCTGGGAACCCTAGTGGCCTATTTCTATAGCTTAGTTGCCCTCTTCGCTGGCCTCCCCGTTTACTTTGAAAGTGCTGCATTTATCTTCTTCTTCGTTCTTATGGGAGCCGTTTTTGAGGAGAAAATGCGGAAAAATACTTCCCAAGCTGTGGAGAAATTACTTGACTTGCAGGCTAAAACTGCAGAAGTCTTGCGTGAGGATAACTATGTTCAAGTCCCTTTGGAGCAAGTCAAGGTAGGTGACCTGATTCGAGTGCGTCCCGGTGAAAAGATTGCGGTTGATGGTGTCGTAGTAGAAGGTATCTCTAGTATTGATGAGTCTATGGTGACAGGTGAGAGTCTGCCTGTGGACAAGACAGTTGGAGATACTGTGATTGGCTCAACCATCAATAATAGTGGAACGCTTGTTTTTAGAGCAGAAAAAGTTGGTTCAGAGACTGTTTTGGCTCAGATTGTGGATTTTGTGAAGAAAGCTCAGACAAGTCGTGCGCCGATTCAGGACTTGACGGATAAAATTTCAGGCATTTTTGTCCCAGCAGTTGTCATTTTAGGGATTGTGACCTTTTGGGTTTGGTTCGTCTTGCTCAGGGATAGTGTAGTCGTGCTTGGAGCGAGCTTTGTGTCTTCGCTTCTCTATGGAGTAGCAGTTCTGATTATTGCCTGCCCTTGTGCATTGGGACTTGCAACACCGACAGCCCTTATGGTGGGGACAGGTCGCAGTGCCAAGATGGGAGTTCTCCTCAAAAATGGAACGGTTCTACAGGAAATCCAGAAAGTCCAAACCATTGTCTTTGATAAAACAGGGACTTTGACTGAAGGGAAACCTGTGGTCACAGATATCATCGGCGACGAAGTAGAAGTGCTTGGATTGGCAGCTTCCTTGGAAGAAGCTTCTCAACACCCACTGGCTGAAGCCGTTGTGAAACGAGCGAGTGAAGCTGGACTTGAGTTTCAAACTGTTGAAAATTTCCAAGCCTTGCACGGAAAAGGTGTCTCAGGGCAAATCAATGGAAAACAAGTTTTGCTTGGAAATGCTAAAATGCTAGATGGCATGGATATTTCTAGCACTTATCAGGAAAAACTAGAAGAACTAGAAAAAGAAGCTAAGACAGTTGTGTTCTTAGCTGTGGACAATGAAATCAAAGGCCTGCTTGCTCTGCAAGATATTCCAAAGGAAAATGCTAAGCTTGCCATCAGTCAGTTGAAAAAGCGTGGTCTTAAAACAGTCATGCTGACAGGAGATAATGCTGGTGTGGCGCGTGCCATTGCCGATCAGATCGGAATCGAAGAGGTCATTGCAGGTGTCTTGCCAGAGGAAAAAGCCCATGAAATCCATAAACTACAAGCAGCTGGGAAAGTAGCCTTTGTTGGTGATGGGATTAATGACGCTCCTGCCCTCAGTGTAGCAGATGTGGGGATTGCTATGGGAGCTGGAACGGATATCGCTATCGAGTCAGCAGATTTAGTGTTGACAACCAATAACCTCCTAGGCGTGGTTCGTGCCTTTGACATGAGTAAGAAAACCTTTAATCGAATTCTGCTCAATCTTTTCTGGGCCTTTATCTACAATGTCGCCGGAATTCCGATTGCAGCAGGAGTCTTTTCAGGTGTTGGACTGGCTCTCAACCCAGAACTTGCAGGTCTAGCCATGGCCTTTAGTTCTGTATCCGTTCTGACCAGTTCACTCTTACTAAACTTTAGTAAAATAGACTAAAAGCGGGCTTGCTCGCTTTTTATACTCTTCAAAAATCTCTTCCAACCACGTCAGCTTTGTCTGCAACCTCAAAGCTGTGCTTTGAGCAACCTGCGGCTAGCTTTCTAGTTAGTTCTTTGATTTTCATTGAGTATTATAAAACAGAAACTAAAAACGTTTTCAAACTGTACTGTAATAGAGAATAAAAACTTCTGAGCAGATTCTTAGTAAAGTCAAAATAAATGTGATAAATTAGTATTGTAAAAATTTACTGAAACGTTTTCAAAAACTATATGAAACCTTTTTTAGTAGATTTAAAAATATTTGAAGGAGAGTTATCATTATGACTCAAGGGAAAATTACTGCATCTGCAGCAATGCTTAACGTATTGAAAACATGGGGCGTAGACACAATCTACGGTATCCCATCAGGAACACTCAGCTCATTGATGGACGCTTTGGCTGAAGACAAAGATATCCGCTTCTTGCAAGTTCGCCACGAAGAAACAGGTGCTCTTGCAGCGGTTATGCAAGCTAAATTCGGCGGCTCAATCGGGGTTGCAGTTGGTTCAGGTGGTCCAGGTGCGACTCACTTGATTAACGGTGTTTACGATGCAGCTATGGATAACACTCCATTCCTAGCAATCCTTGGATCACGTCCAGTTAACGAATTGAACATGGATGCTTTCCAAGAATTGAACCAAAACCCAATGTACAACGGTATCGCTGTATATAACAAACGTGTAGCTTACGCTGAGCAATTGCCAAAAGTTATTGACGAAGCTTGCCGTGCTGCAGTTTCTAAAAAAGGTCCAGCTGTTGTTGAAATCCCAGTAAACTTCGGTTTCCAAGAAATCGACGAAAACTCATACTACGGTTCAGGTTCATACGAACGTTCATTCATCGCTCCTGCTTTGAACGAAGTTGAAATCAACAAAGCTGTTGAAATCTTGAACAATGCTGAACGTCCAGTTATCTATGCTGGTTACGGTGGTGTTAAAGCTGGTGAAGTGATCACTGAATTGTCACGTAAAATCAAAGCACCAATCATCACAACTGGTAAAAACTTTGAAGCTTTTGAATGGAACTATGAAGGTTTGACAGGTTCTGCTTACCGTGTTGGTTGGAAACCAGCCAACGAAGTGGTCTTTGAAGCAGACACAGTTCTTTTCCTTGGTTCAAACTTCCCATTTGCTGAAGTTTACGAAGCATTCAAGAATACTGAAAAATTCATCCAAGTGGATATCGACCCTTACAAACTTGGTAAACGTCATGCCCTAGACGCTTCAATCCTTGGTGATGCAGGTCAAGCAGCGAAAGCAATCCTTGACAAAGTGAATCCAGTTGAATCTACTCCATGGTGGCGTGCAAACGTTAAGAACAACCAAAACTGGCGTGATTACATGAACAAACTCGAAGGTAAAACTGAGGGTGAATTGCAATTGTATCAAGTTTACAATGCAATCAACAAACATGCTGATCAAGACGCTATCTATTCAATCGACGTAGGTGACACTACTCAAACATCTACTCGTCACCTTCACATGACACCTAAGAACATGTGGCGTACATCTCCACTCTTTGCGACAATGGGTATTGCCCTTCCTGGTGGTATCGCTGCTAAGAAAGACAATCAAGATCGCCAAGTATGGAACATCATGGGTGACGGTGCATTCAACATGTGCTACCCAGACGTTATCACAAACGTTCAATACGACCTTCCAGTTATCAACGTTGTCTTCTCAAATGGTAAATATGCCTTCATCAAGGACAAATACGAAGACACAAACAAACACTTGTTTGGTTGTGACTTCCCTAATGCTGACTATGCGAAAATCGCTGAAGCTCAAGGAGCTGTTGGATTTACAGTTGACCGTATCGAAGACATCGATGCAGTTATTGCAGAAGCTGTTAAATTGAACAAAGAAGGTAAAACTGTTGTTATCGATGCTCGCATCACCCCACACCGTCCACTTCCAGTAGAAGTACTTGAATTGGATCCAAAACTTCACTCAGAAGAAGCAATCAAAGCCTTCAAGGAAAAATACGAAGCAGAAGAACTCGTACCATTCCGCCTCTTCTTGGAAGAAGAAGGGTTGCAATCACGCGCAATTAAATAATTTCTCTCGTCGAAAATCAAATGTAAACTGCGTTATCTTCACCTTGCCGTACTCCAGTACTGCCTGCGGTTTGATGCCTTGTTTATTCTTTGATTTTCATAGAGAGAAACTTGAAAAGATCGGAGCAATTCGGTCTTTTTCTGGAGGATAGTAAATGAATTTAAATCAATTAGATATTATCGTTTCAGATGTTCCCCAAGTCTGTGCTGACTTGGAGCGTATTTTGGATAAACAGGCAGACTATGTTGACCAAGGTTTTGCTCAGTTTACGATTGGCCGTCACTGTCTGATGTTGTCCCAAAATCATTTGATTCCTGTGGAAGATTTTCAGTCAGGAATCATTCTTCATATCGAGGTTGAGGATGTAGACCAGAATTACCAACGTTTAAAAGAGATCGGTGTCGAGATTTTACACGGTATTTGTGAAACGGATTGGGGAACAGAGTCCTTATTAGTTAAAGGCCCTGCTGGTCTAGTAATTGATTTTTATCGTATGAAATAAGGGGCTTAGTTATTTGAAGATAACCTTAATTATTCTTAAAACAGAATGTGAGAATATGAACTATTGAAAGATCGGAGCAATCCGGTCTTTTTATATAAAGAAATTGCATATATAAAAAAATTGCATATAAATAGTTGACAACGTTTTCTTAAAATCTTATAATAAAAATATAACAGCAGAAAATAAGACTGATATGGAAAGGAGAAATATTTTTTAAATAGCTGTAGTAAGTGAATTTTCTTATTTCACTGGAACTTGGGATTGAAATATCTCCATGAATAGATAGAGAGCAACCTTTTTAAACAATGTAGAAAGGAGTAGTCTATGTATAACATACTAAAACGAAGCCTTGCAACTTTTTCCTTTGTTTTAATTGCTTTTGTTAGCCTTTTCTTTATTAGCCAATATAAAAGTGAAATGTTGGGTGGATATAGTAAGATGATTTCTGTAGAGAAATCTACTACTACCATTAAGAAGGATTTAGAAGAGATTGCAAAAGATAAACAGAGTGTTTTAGCTCGTAGGATTGTTTCTGTAAAGGATAATGTTAGGGGAAAGACAGAAAATACCTACATACCAATTGGAGGTGAACTACCTGTAGATTTACCATTACAACAAGATCAAAACCTAATCCAAAATGCATCTGATGATACTTTATATTTGATTGTAAGAGGAAACTTAAGTGCACAGGAGCTAGCACAAGCTTTAAACCAAAAAGGACATCAAGCTATTGTTGAACAATCAAGTTCTGGTTTGACCTTGTTAAAGGTATTTTTGACTTATCCTCAATCGATTACTTTTACATTAGTTTTGATAATTGCTTTTGGGATTCTGACACTAGCTGACTACATAGCCAAACTGCGTTCTGTAAGTATAGAACGATTGTCAGGTAGAGGGAAATATCAAATTGCTTTGAGAAATATTAGCAAAGATAGTATTTTCTTAATATTGATAGCAAGTATAGTTTATTTAGCGACAGTTTTATTCTTATTTTCTACTAGAACTGTAAACATTTTGTCGTTAAGTCTAGTATTTTATCCTTTGCTTTCTTGGTTATTTCTTTTACTTTTTTTAAATTTCTTTTTATCAAATATTTTTTACCATATTTTACAAAAGCAAGCTCTTAATCTATCCATAAAAGGTAGGGCACCTTTGCATCTTGTGTTCATTTTGGTTATTTTGACGCAGTTACTATCTCTTTTAATCGTGATGTATAGCGTTTATGGTGTTGTTAACTTAAATCAACAATTGTCAACATTACAAGTAGGACGAGACGAATGGAGTAAGCATTCTAATTATTTTGCTACTAATGAATTATATACTGGGGAGTCAAATAAAGATAGAGAAGCAGAAGTAGCTTTTTATTCAGAACTTAGTCAAAAAACAAATCTCCTTTATATAGATACAAATCTAGATAAAATTGCTTTTCAAAAGAGTTCTTCAGCTAATTCTTATTATCCTACCCCAGATATGGTATCAAATGAAATTCGTGTGAATCGACGTTTTGTTGAAAAAAGTGGAATTCAGTTGAGTATGGAAGCTCAAGCATTCTTTGAACAGATGGGAGATTTTGATCGTCTCGTGTTAATACCAAAGAATCAAGAATCAAACTTTTCAGAATTACATAAGGCTTGGTTGCGATATGAACAAAAAGGCTTTGCTCCAGATGATGCTCCTGTAAAAAAGAAAGATCCTAATGAGAAAATTGAGATAGCCACTTATCAAGGCGGTGAAAATCTATTTGTTTACCCTATCTTCACTTCGGTTAATTACTTAGTGAATCAAAATGCTTTTGTTCATGAACCAATTATTACTGTGTTTGGTTCTGCTTATGAAAATAGAACAATTCGCCAATTCTCTTTGGCACATTATATTTTTGATAAACCCGAGGTAGTGAAAGAATTGATTTCTAAATACAAGTTAACAGCTAGTATTGGTAGTTTTTCAAATGGCATGTATTCATTTGAAAATAGAATTCAAAAAGTAGAGACAGATAGATTTATATTATTTTTTGCGATGATTATTAGTTTTGTGAGTTCCATTTTATTGATGGTATTACTGAACACTCTTTACCTCTATCAAGGGCGCAAAACTTATTTCATTGAGAGATTAGCAGGGAAGTCACTTTTTGAAATTCATCATGTTTATTTTTCAATTTTATCTAGTAGCTATATTTTTTGTACTTTATTGTCAGTAATATTAGGCTTCAATTTGTTTGTAATTTCTATTCCTTTGCTCTCATTGCTATTATTTACAGGAATTTTTCTTCTTCAACTGAGACAAGATAAAAAGGCTAATATTTTATATCTAAAAGGAGGTTAGTATGATTGAATTGAAAGATATTTGTAAACAATTTGATGATTATGTTATTTTTAAAGACTTTAATTATCAATTTCATGAAGGTCAGACCTATGCTTTGATAGGTGAGTCTGGAGCAGGCAAAACAACTCTTTTAAATATTATAGGTAAGTTAGAAACTGTCCAAAGCGGTTCAGTAGAAGTTGATGGTAAGGACTTAAAACAAATTAAGGAAAAAATCTATTTTAAGGATTATGTAAGCTACTTATTTCAAAATTATGGTTTAATTGAAAATAAGAGTATTAAAGATAATTTAGAACTTGCATTTATTGGTAGAAAAGAAAGCAAAAAAGAACAAGAAGTTCTTATGAAAGAAGCCTTGGAGCATGTTCATTTACAATTAGATTTAAAACGTAAGATTTTTACTCTTTCAGGTGGTGAAGCGCAGCGTGTCGCAATTGCTAAAATAATGTTAAAGGATTCCCCAATAATCTTAGCAGATGAACCAACAGCCTCTCTTGATAGTAGGAATAGTCTTGAAATTATTGACCTTATTCTTGGATTACGGAATGAAAAACGTACGATTATTATTGCAACTCATGATAGTAGTGTATATGAACGAATGGATCAGGTTGTAGAAATTAGAAAGGAAAAGATATGAAAACAAAATTTAGTTTGACAACAATTTTTTTCCAAGTAATGATTTTTGGTTCTTCTCTCTTTGTAATACTGACTCAATTTGGTTTACTACGTCAACCTACAAAGCTAATTATACAGATGATTTGCTTACTAAGTTTGTTATCTTTAGCTATAGCGATTTGGAATTATGTACGTGAAGAAAAAGACTGAACAGATCGGAGCAATCCGGTCTTTTTATGGAGGATAGTAAATGAATTTAAATCAATTAGATATTATCGTTTCAGATGTTCCCCAAGTCTGTGCTGACTTGGAGCGTATTTTGGATAAACAGGCAGACTATGTTGACCAAGGTTTTGCTCAGTTTACGATTGGCCGTCACTGTCTGATGTTGTCCCAAAATCATTTGATTCCTGTGGAAGATTTTCAGTCAGGAATCATTCTTCATATCGAGGTTGAGGATGTAGACCAGAATTACCAACGGTTGAAAGAACTTGGTATCCAGGTTTTAAACGGACCAACTGTAACCGATTGGGGAACAGAGTCCTTATTAGTTAAAGGGCCTGCTGGTCTAGTGATTGATTTTTATCGTATGAAGTAGGTAATTCTATTATCAAATTTTTTATCTAAACATTCTTGGAGTGAAACTTAAAAAGATCGGAGCAATTCGATCTTTTTTGTATTTATGCGACTTTCAGTCCGTCTCGCTCCGTTAGGTGCGAGACAAAAAACCACCCGTTTTCACGGGTGGTTATGATTTCTACACTTATTGTTTGGCTTCCTGTTTTAATTGTTGCACCTGTTCCTCGTACTGGACAAGCTCCCTGTCTTTTATATTGATAGTCGCTTCTGCTTCAGCAATGCGGCTTCTCAGATCTTGAGTCTTGTTATGGTGATAGCTAATACCAATAGCACTACCAGCAATGATCCCGATTACTAGACAAGTAAAAATCACCAAAATCAAGGGAGCAGATAGTTGTGTAAAGACAAGACTGACAGTTACTGTTTGACGATTGAGTAGACCAAATGAGATCACAATGACTAATAAGCTCAAACCGCCAATTAGATAAGCCTTATCTTTCAGTGACAATTCATTAAATTTTTTTAGCATAAGTTCCTTTTCTCCTGACTATGTTGATAGAAAACTACACACCATTTAGGTATTAACAAAATTCATTTTACTAGAAAATTTCGATACTGTCAATAATTTCTAACGGCTTATTTACCATCAATCAATCGATTCATTGAAAAGGAGTATTCATTTTCTAATATTTGATTGAGTAAACAGAACGGAGCAATTCGGTCTTTTTTCTGTTCCCTCTTTCTTATAACAAGATTGTGATAGTTTATATCTTTATAACAAAAGTTTTAAAGACTTGATTGTTTTGAAAGAATATTTTAAAATAAGATTCAGTAAAAATGAAAGAGGTTTTGAAAATGTCTGAAAAACAAATGAAAATTTTAGGTTGGGTAGCGACCTTTATGTCTGTTATGATGTATGTGTCTTACTTCCCACAAATCATGAACAATCTGGCTGGTCAAAAAGGAAATTTCATCCAGCCCTTGGTTGCTGCCATCAACTGTAGTCTCTGGGTTTACTACGGTCTTTTCAAAAAAGAAAGAGATATCCCCCTTGCAGCAGCTAATGCACCAGGTATTATTTTTGGCCTAGTGACGGTTATTACAGCTTTGATTTAAAAGGAACAGAGGAGACTAGTTTTCAGTCTTCTTTTTTGTTTCAGGGGAGGCTATTTACTTTTTCTAGAGGATAATTTTTTAAAAAACAATCTGATAAACTTAAATAGTAGAATAGTATCAGTATGTCACAGTATTTTATAAGAAAAGGTTTACAGAATAAGTTATAATATAAGTAAATGAACAAGCAAATAAGAAAGTGAGTAGAGTTATGACCGAAAAACTGACTTTTCCGGATGGTTTCTTGTGGGGCGGAGCGACAGCTGCCAACCAGTGTGAGGGTGCTTATAATTTAGAAGGTCGTGGATTGGCGAATGTGGATGTCGTCCCCATCGGTCCAGATCGTGAAGCCATTATCACAGGTCAGAAAAAGATGTTTTCGTTTGAGGAGGGCTATTTTTACCCAGCCAAGCAAGCTATTGATATGTACCATCATTACAAGGAAGATATTGCCCTTTTTGCGGAAATGGGCTTTAAGACTTATCGTCTATCCATTGCTTGGACTCGGATTTTTCCTAAGGGCGACGAAACAGTGCCAAATGAAGCTGGTCTAGCCTTTTATGAGGATTTATTTAAGGAGTGCCACAAGTATGGTATCCAACCTCTGGTGACTATCACTCATTTCGACTGTCCTATGCACTTGATTACAGAGTACGGTGGTTGGCGCAATCGTCGGATGTTAGACTTCTATGAAAAACTTTGTCGCACACTCTTTACCCGCTATAAGGGTTTGGTCAAATATTGGCTTACCTTCAACGAAATCAACATGATTCTCCATGCCCCCTTTATGGGAGCTGGGCTCTGTTTTGAAGAAGGAGAAAATCAAGAACTGGTTAAATATCAGGCTGCACACTATGAGTTGGTAGCTTCAGCTCTTGCGACAAAGATTGCCCACGAAATTGACCCAGAAAATAAGGTGGGATGTATGTTGGCTGCAGGGCAATACTATCCTAACACAGCCCATCCAAGAGACTACTGGGCAGCCATGGAGGAAGACCGCAAGAGTTACTTCTTCATTGATGTTCAAGCGCGTGGAGAATACCCAAACTACGCCAAGAAGCAGTGGGAGCGTGAGCGAATCGAGATTCAAATGACTGCAGAAGATTTAGAGTTGTTGAAGGACAATACTGTTGACTTTGTTTCCTTCTCTTACTATGCAAGTCTAGTAGCCTCAGGCGATCCAGAAGTTAAAGAATTAACTGCTGGAAATATCTTTGCCTCTCTCAAAAATCCTTATCTTGAATCCTCAGAATGGGGATGGCAGATTGACCCACTTGGTCTTCGTATCACCCTCAATGCTATCTGGGATCGTTACCAAAAGCCAATGTTCATCGTGGAAAACGGTCTAGGTGCTATGGATACACCGGATGAGAATGGTCATGTAGCAGATGACTATCGGATTGCTTACTTAGAGGCTCATATCAAGGCCATGCGAGATGCCATTTACCAAGATGGCGTTGACTTGCTTGGTTATACGACTTGGGGCTGTATCGATCTGGTTTCAGCTGGAACAGGCGAAATGAACAAGCGCTATGGCTTTATCTATGTGGATCGAGATAATGCTGGTCATGGAAGCCTCAAACGGAGCAAGAAGAAATCCTTCTACTGGTACAAGGATGTCATTGCTAGCAATGGTGCAATCATTGAGTAGATCACATTTATTCACTATTTTTATAAAATCTTCTCCCTACTTTATAAGATGTGAAAAAGAGTTCAACTGGAACTCTTTTTTTGCTATAATGAGGGGAGAAAAATCAGACAGGAGAATAAGATGTCAGAACCATTATTTTTACAATCAGTTATGCAAGAAAAAATCTGGGGTGGAACCAGGCTACGTGATGAGTTTGGCTACGACATCCCAAGTGAAAAAATCGGAGAATATTGGGCCATCTCAGCCCATCCAAATGGTGTCTCTAAAGTTGCCAATGGTCGCTACGAGGGAACAGATCTTGCTACTTTATATGCAGAGCACCGTGAATTGTTTGGCAATCGTCCAGAACCTGTATTTCCGCTTTTGACTAAGATTCTGGATGCTAACGACTGGCTCAGCGTTCAAGTTCACCCAGACGATGCTTATGGACTGGAGCATGAAGGCGAACTCGGAAAAACAGAATGCTGGTACATCATCGCTGCGGATGAAGGTTCAGAGATTATCTATGGTCACAATGCCAAGTCAAAAGAAGAACTTCGCCAGCAAATTGAGGACAAGAATTGGGATGCTTTGTTGACAAAAGTACCAGTTAAAGCTGGAGATTTCTTCTATGTGCCAAGTGGCACCATGCATGCTATCGGTGCAGGTATTTTAATCCTTGAAACACAACAATCTAGTGACACTACCTACCGTGTCTATGACTTTGACCGTAAGGATGATAATGGTAACTTACGTGAACTTCACCTTGAAAAATCCATTGATGTCTTGAACATTGGTGAGCCTGCAAATAGCCGTCCTGTAACTATCAAAGCAGATGATTTGCTTTCAACTCTTCTTGTATCAAATGATTTCTTTGCTGTCTACAAGTGGGAAATTACTGGAAAAGTTGACTTTGAAAAGACGGCTGACTACAGCTTATTCAGTGTCTTGGCTGGTCAAGGTCAACTGACTGTCGATGGGAAAAACTATCCAATCCAAAAAGGCAGCCACTTTATCTTACCAAGTGATGTTGAAGCTTGGACCTTGGAAGGGCAAGGTTTGGAATTAATTGTTAGCCATCCATAAAAAAGAAAGGGCCTGAGTTCATTACTCAAGTCCTTTTTGATTACATAAATTGGGCGATGAAGACCACGATGATGATGATTGGAATGATGAAACGAAGAAGGAAGAGCCAGACTTGGAACAGTCCCTGTTTCCATGCTGTTTCATCGAGATGGAGTTCCTCCATGGCAAAAGCTTTTTTAAAGATATAGCCTGTAAAAAGTGAAAGGCAGAGAGCTCCAAATGGCATGAGAAGATTGGAAACCAAGAAATCCATAGCGTCAAAGAAGGTCTTCCCAAAAATGTGAACATCTGCCATAACACCGTAAGAAAGGGCTGAAGGGATTCCAAAGACAAAGGTCAAAATTCCTAAAATAACACTCCATTTGGCACGCTTGCTGTTGTCCTGATTGGTGATATTGCCTACATTGATTTCCAGCATAACGACGGAAGAAGTGACTGTCGCAAAGAGGAAGAGCAAGAGGAAGAGGATGTAGAAAATGGTTCCAAAAGGCATCTTGTCAAAGAGTTGAGGCAAGACGATAAAGAGCAGGCTCGGTCCTCCTTCAGATTGGATATTGAAGGCTGACATGGCTGGGAAAATGGCTAGACCCGCCATGATGGATACCGAGATGTTCATGGCTACAATAGAAATTCCTGACTGGACCAGATTGGTTTTCTTATCCAAGTAAGAAGCATAGGTCAGCATGGCTGTAACCCCTAGTGAGAGGGCAAAGAAAGATTGTCCCAGAGCATAGAGGAGACCAGCACTTGTCAGCTTAGAGAAGTCTGGTTTTAGGAAGTAAAGAACCCCTTCCATGGCATTTGGCAAACTGAGAGAACGACCGATGATGACGACAAAGATGATAAAGAGCAGGGGCATCATGACTTTCGAAGCTCTTTCAATCCCTTTTTGAACCCCACGTGATACAATGAAGATATTCAATAGGATAAAGGCTGCTTGAGCTCCTAGGGCAATGGCTGGATTTGAAATGATTGAAGTAAATAACTGAGCATAATCCCCCGTTCCACCAATTTGGAACAATTTTCCAAACTCAATGCCTAGATAGACTAAAATCCAGCCGCCAATAACACTGTAAAACGATAAAAGGATAAAAAGGGCAAAGGCACCAATCCAACCGATAAAGTTGTACTTACTATTCTTGCCTAGTTTTCCAAAGGTTTTGATTGCTGAGACACCAGCACTTCGGCCGAGGGCGAATTCAGCAAGCAAGAGAGGGAAACCGATTAAAATAGTGGAAACGAGAAAGACCAGTAAAAAGCCTCCTCCACCGTTAGCAGCAGTCATGTAGGGGAATTTCCAAACGGCACCAAGTCCGATGGCTGAACCAGCAGATGCTAGGATAAAGCCCAGTTTAGAACCCCATTGAGATTTTTCAGACATAGTTAAACTCCTAAAATTAGTATTACAAAAGAAAAAGCTACTGCCCTTGGCAAATAGCCTCATAAGTACTCAAAATGAGCGTTTCTTTTGATTGATAGACTTGACTATCCTATCATGTTTTCTAAGGCCTGTCAAGAAAACCATTTTCAAGCTTTTAGACCTTTCTTTAACAGTTTAAAAAATCTCATAAAAACACTTGACTCTGACCTAAGGGGAGGGGTTATACTATTAGTGGAAGGAGGAAATCATGTACCATATAAAAGAAGCTGCCCAGCTTTCAGGTGTCTCTGTCAAGACCCTGCACCACTACGACAAGATAGGCCTTCTGGTCCCTTTAAAGTCAGAAAACGGATATCGAACTTACAGTCAAGAGGATTTGGAACGCCTTCAGGTCATTCTTTACTACAAATATCTAGGTTTTTCTTTGGAAAAAATAGCAGAGCTGTTAAAGGAAGATAGATCAGATTTGTTGCCTCACTTGACCAGACAGTTGGACTATTTGACCAGAGAAAGGCAACATCTGGATACCTTGATTTCAACCTTGCAAAAAACCATTCAAGAACAAAAAGGAGAAAGAGAAATGAGCATTGAGGAAAAATTCGCTGGATTTAACTACCAAGACCATCAAAAATACCACCAAGAGGCGGTAGAGAAATATGGACAAGAAGTCATGGACCAAGCGCTGGAGCGCCAGAAAGGTCACGAAAACGAGGCTACAGCTGCCTTCAACCAAGTTTTTCAAGCTTTGGCACAAAATCTTCAAGCTGGTCTACCTGTAACAGCAACAGAAAACCAAGAAGAAGCTGCCAAACTCTTGCAAGCCATCCGTACTTATGGATTTGACTGCTCTATTGAGGTATTCGGTCACATCGGTAAAGGCTACGTCTACAACCCAGAATTTAAGGAAAACATTGACAAATTTGGACCTGGAACAGCCCAGTACACATCAGATGTGATTGCCCACTATGTCCAAACTCAGACAAAATAAAATCGGAGGAGTATTCTTCCGATTTTTCTACTATAGAGTTTTTAATCATAATGCAGGCTTCCCGCCACCCAGCCGGTACAGAGGGCAGAAGTGATGTTAAAGCCCCCCGTATGAGCATTGATATCCAGTACCTCGCCCGCAAAGTGGAGGCCAGGGACCAGCTTACTTTCTAGAGTTTTAGGATTGATTTCCTTGAGACTGACGCCACCCTTGGTAACAAATGACTTGGCAAGAGACATTTTACCAGTTACAGGGATTTTGAGATTTTTGATAGACTGGAGCAGTTGTTCGCGTTCCTTTTCAGTCAGTTGTTTGACTTTGTCAGGATAGCCTTGCACAAAAAATTCTGCCAAGCGTTCTGGAAACAAGTTTTTTGAAGCATTTTTTAGAGATTTTTCCCGATTTTCTTCTAGAAATGTAGCCAAGTCTTTCTCAGAAAGTTGAGGTAGAACATCCAGTGAGAGAACCTCCCCACCCTTGACAAAACTAGACATACGCAGGGCAGCAGGGCCTGACAAACCAAAGTGGGTAAAGAGCAAATCATGAGTGATGACATGCTTGTCGTAGCTAAGGGTCACATCGTCCAATGAAATTCCTTGCAAGGCCTTGTGTGGAAAATCTGTCAACAAAGGACTTTCAGCGGCTTCAAGTTCGGTAATGGTGTGTTTAAAATGACGGGCAATCTCATGTCCAAAACCAGTCGAACCAGTGGAAGGATAGGATTTTCCACCAGTTGTGACAATCAGTTTATCACAAGTGAAGATTTGGTCAGCTGATTTAAGAACAAATTGGTCATCCACCTTTTTAACCGAAACAATCTCGGTTTGAGTAGCGACTTGACCGCCTAGCTCAGTAATTTTCTTTTCCAAAGCCTCGATTATAGTTCGTGATTTGTCACTAGCCGGAAAGACGCGGCCGTGGTCTTCGACCTTAAGTTTAACACCATTTTCAGTAAAAAAGTTGATGATATCATGGTTATCAAATTGGGAGAAGACACTGTAGAGAAAGCGCCCATTTCCAGGGATGCCAGCTAGTAGGTCGTCCAAGCTACCATTGTTGGTCACATTGCAGCGTCCCCCACCAGTCCCAGCTAATTTTTTTCCAAGTTTCCGATTTTTTTCGATGAGGAGGGTTTTCTGTCCATAAAAGCTACTGGAAATCGTAGCCATCATACCAGCAGGACCTCCACCAATGACAATAGTATCAAAATGTTTCATAGCTCTATTGTACCACAAAAAACAAGAGATGATGGTCACCTCTTGTCAAGAATGCAATTAATCAATTTCATATCCCATCAGCAAACCGCCATCTTCCGCATAAAAACTGCAGAGACCAGATGTTGGGAGAATTTTAATATCCGCCTGTGGGAAGGTTTCATGGATTCGCTCTGAAAGCTGTTGGCAACATTTCTCGTTATTGCGTTGAGCCATGACAATACGGCCACCAGCATATCCAGCCTTGACTAATTCTTCATAGGCAGCTTGAACTGATTTCTTTGGTCCTCGTGCTTTTTGTAGCAATTCGAGAGTTCCAGTTTCACTAGCTTCTCCGACCATACGGATATTTAGAAGGCCAACGACCGTACCGATAAGCTTGCTCAAACGGCCGTTCTTCACCAAGTTATCGACTTTGGCTAGGACAAAAAGTAACTTGGTTTTTTCTTGATAGGCAGTGATAGCTTCAACCACTTCTTCAAAAGATAAGCCCTGGTCAATCAAGTCATTCAATTTTTCTACGAGCAAGTCAACTTCCCCACCAGCAGACAAACTATCAATCACATGAATCTTAGTGTCAGGATGTTCTTCCAGATAAATATTTTTTGCTAGTTGAGCACTATTGTGGCTGCCAGAAAGAGTACCAGTGATGGTTACTAGGAAAATGTTTTTGGCTCCTTCAAATGCTCGCAAATAATCATCTGGGCTTGGACAAGCTGATTTTGAAGCTTCTGCAGTTGCATACATGGTTTCCATCATTTGGTCAATGTCAAGATTGGCATCATCAACAAAGACCTGATCAGCTACTTGAATGGTTAAGGGGACACTTACAAAGGTCGTGTCAATAGCTGGTGTTGCCAGCTGACGATAATCACAACCAGAGTCAGCAATAATCTTCCAAGTCATAGAAATTCTCCATCTTTGTCAGTTATACATTGACAAAGGTTCTGTCTTTTTTTACAATTATATCATGAAAACCCTTGAAACAAAAGCCTCATCCGTCTGTTGTGACAAGTAGAAAGAAAATGTTATGTCTGAACGTAGAATCTCTGAAAAATCTCTTGAAAATCTCAGAAAATCAAACCAAGAATCCAATTTATTAACTAGAGAAGCCATCGAAACAGCCCTCTTGCAACTCTTGGAAAAAAAGGACTTGACCAAGATTAGTATTTCTGAATTGGTCAAACGTGCAGGCGTTTCTCGTGCAGCCTTTTACCGTAATTATGATTCCAAAGAGGAGATTTTAGAAAGCGTCTTTAAACGAACTGTCCACAATATTATGGAACAGTTGCATCATTATGATTTAAAGACAGACCTTTATCTGGTCTGGGTTCACCTTTTCCGAGAAGCAAGAAAGGAAGCCAGAGTGATTCAATTGGCCTTAGATTACCATCTGGAAAAAATCTTTGTCCAAGCCATGCAGGAATTTCTAGAAAAGTATCATGGAAAATCAAAAGGTGTCAGCTCTTATCTTCATTCCTTCTGGAGCTCGGCCATCGTCTCTGTCCTTCTAAAATGGATCAAGGATGGCATGAAGGTACCTGCTGAAAAGATAGCGGATTTACGGTTACCATTTTTTAAAAAATAGAGAAAAAGGAGAAAAGAGATGACTGAAAAAAGACTGGCCTGGGATGAGTATTTTGCAGCCCAAGCCTTACTAATTGCCAATCGTTCCACTTGTAAACGTGCCAAAGTGGGCGCGATTTTGGTAAAAGATAATAAGGTAATTTCCACTGGTTACAATGGTTCAGTATCAGGAACCGAGCATTGTATTGACCACGAATGTCTAGTCATTGAAGGCCACTGTGTTCGCACCCTTCACGCTGAGGTCAATGCTATCCTTCAAGGTGCAGAACGTGGTGTTCCTAAAGGTTTTACAGCCTATGTAACCCATTTTCCTTGTCTGAATTGTACCAAACAATTATTGCAGGTCGGCTGCAAGCGCGTGGTATATATCAACCAGTACAGAATGGACGACTACGCCCAATACCTTTATCAAGAAAAAGGGACAGAATTGACTCATTTACCACTTGAGACAGTACAGACAGCTCTTAAAGAGGCTGATCTAATGTAAAAAATATCAAAAATAAATGGTTTAGAAAGATTTTTAAACCGTTTTTTGGTATAATAAGAAGAATAAATTGAAAGAAGGAATTCCAAAAATGGGAAAAATTGAAGTTATTAATCATCCATTAATTCAACACAAATTGTCAATCTTGCGTCGTACAGATACTTCTACAAAAGCTTTTCGTGAGCTAGTAGATGAGATTGCAATGTTGATGGGGTATGAAGTACTTCGTGATCTTCCACTAGAAGATGTGGAAATCGAAACACCAATCACAAAAACAGTTCAAAAACAATTGGCAGGTAAGAAATTGGCCATCGTTCCAATCTTGCGTGCAGGTATCGGAATGGTTGATGGACTCTTGAGCTTGGTTCCAGCTGCTAAGGTTGGTCACATCGGTATGTACCGTGATGAAGAAACGCTTCAACCAGTTGAGTACTTGGTGAAATTGCCTGAAGATATTGACCAACGTCAAATTTTTGTCGTAGACCCAATGTTGGCAACAG
Organism: Streptococcus mitis; assembly: GCF_023109515.1. GTDB lineage: Bacteria > Bacillota > Bacilli > Lactobacillales > Streptococcaceae > Streptococcus > Streptococcus mitis_CS. Next base: position 875,580 of record NZ_JALDUM010000001.1, on the reverse strand, counting down.
GTGGCTCAGCAATCTTGGCTGTTGATTCTCTTAAAAAACGTGGCGCATCAAATATCAAATTTGTCTGCCTTGTATCTGCTCCAGAAGGTGTAAAAGCCCTTCAAGAAGCTCATCCAGATGTAGAAATCTTTACAGCAGCCTTGGATGAACGTTTGAACGAACATGGATATATCGTTCCAGGTCTTGGAGATGCTGGGGACCGCTTGTTCGGTACGAAATAAGATCGAAAAGAAGATTGACTTGGAAAAGGATTTCCAGTCGTGAAAGGGGGTTGAATTTTTGTTTCTGTCTAATGAAAGCAGAGCAAAAATTTGACCTTTTTTGACCAAGATATTATAATAGTCTTATCTTCAGTCATTTGACCAACAAAATTAAAACTCAAAAGGAGAATTGAATGATTCCTGTAGTTATTGAACAAACAAGCCGTGGAGAACGTTCCTACGATATTTACTCACGTCTTCTTAAAGACCGCATCATTATGCTGACAGGTCCAGTTGAAGACAATATGGCTAACTCTGTTATTGCCCAATTGCTTTTCTTGGATGCCCAAGATAGTACAAAAGATATTTACCTTTATGTCAATACACCTGGTGGTTCTGTTTCAGCTGGTTTGGCAATCGTTGATACTATGAACTTTATCAAGGCAGATGTCCAAACTATCGTTATGGGGATGGCTGCATCTATGGGGACGGTCATCGCATCAAGTGGAGCAAAAGGCAAACGTTTCATGCTTCCAAATGCAGAGTATATGATCCACCAACCAATGGGTGGTACAGGTGGTGGTACTCAACAAACCGATATGGCGATCGCTGCAGAACACTTGCTTAAAACTCGTAATACCTTGGAAAAAATCTTGGCTGAAAATTCAGGTCAGTCAATCGAAAAAGTTCACGCAGATGCAGAACGCGATAACTGGATGAGTGCCCAAGAAACACTTGAATATGGCTTTATTGATGAAATCATGGCCAACAATTCATTGAATTAATGATCAAAGAAGGCAAACTCGACTGGGTTTGCTTTTTTTGGTATAATAGGGAGAGATTTCTTAGAAAGAGGATTTATCATGTTTGAAAAAGTCAATCGATCTGGCTTGATTATCTATCTTTACTATAATCGTGATGCCAAAAAATTGCAGGATTATGGAGATATTACCTATCATTCCAAGAAACATCGTTACTTACAACTCTATGTTCCAACTCAAGAAATGGAGCAATTGGTCGGGCGCTTGGGCAAGGAAAAGTTTATAAAAAAAGTCAGGGTTTGTCATATCCAAGAGCTGGAAACACCCTTTGTGGGCAATCTTCATCGAGAGGAAAACGTTATCATCGAAAAAGTTCAAGAAAAGTGTTGACAATTTTCTGATAATTCGGTATATTCTTAACATGCTATTTATTTAAGAAATAAGGAGACAAAAAAAGATGAAGAAAAAATTTGCCCTATCGTTTGTGGCGCTTGCAAGTGTAGCACTTCTTGCAGCCTGTGGAGAAGTGAAGTCTGGAGCGTCAAACGCTGCTGGTAACTCAGTAGAGGAAAAGACAATCAAAATTGGATTTAACTTCGAAGAAACTGGTGCCGTAGCTGCCTACGGAACATCTGAACAAAAAGGTGCCCAACTTGCCGTTGATGAAATCAATGCAGCAGGTGGTATCGACGGAAAACAAATCGAAGTAGTTGATAAAGATAATAAATCTGAAACTGCTGAGGCGGCTTCAGTAACAACTAACCTAGTAACCCAATCTAAGGTATCAGCAATCGTAGGACCTGCGACATCTGGTGCAACTGCAGCTGCTGTAGCTAACGCTACAAAAGCAGGTGTTCCATTGATTTCGCCAAGTGCGACTCAAGATGGATTGACTAAAGGTCAAGATTACCTCTTTATCGGAACATTCCAAGATAGCTTCCAAGGAAAAATTATCTCAAACTATGTTACTGAAAAATTAAACGCTAAGAAAGTTGTTCTTTACACTGACAATGCCAGCGACTATGCTAAAGGTATTGCTAAAGCCTTCCGTGAAGCTTACAAAGGTGAAATCGTTGCAGATGAAACTTTCGTAGCAGGTGACACAGACTTTCAAGCAGCCCTTACAAAAATGAAAGGGAAAGACTTTGATGCTATCATCGTCCCTGGTTACTACACTGAAGCTGGTAAAATTGTAAACCAAGCGCGTGGTATGGGAATTGATAAACCAATCGTTGGTGGTGATGGATTCAACGGTGAAGAGTTTGTACAACAAGCAACTGCTGAAAAAGCATCAAACATCTACTTTATCTCAGGCTTCTCAACTACTGTAGAAGTTTCAGCTAAAGCAAAAGCTTTCCTTGATGCTTACCGTGCTAAGTACAACGAAGAGCCTTCAACATTTGCAGCCTTGGCTTATGACTCAGTTCACCTTGTAGCAAACGCAGCAAAAGGTGCTAAAAACTCAGGTGAAATCAAGGATAACCTTGCTAAAACAAAAGATTTTGAAGGTGTAACTGGTCAAACAAGCTTCGATGCAGACCACAACACAGTCAAAACTGCTTACATGATGACCATGAACAATGGTAAGGTTGAAGCAGCAGAAGTTGTAAAACCATAATAGAAAAATGTTGAAATAGGGAATGAGCCTCTGACTCACTCCCTGTTTCGGTGTTTAAGAACCTATCAAAAAGTGAGGGGAAACCCTCAAAATTATAAATAGAAAGAGTGAATCTTATGCTCCAACAACTAGTAAATGGTTTGATTCTAGGTAGTGTTTATGCGCTGTTAGCCCTAGGATATACCATGGTTTACGGAATTATCAAGCTCATCAACTTCGCCCACGGTGATATTTATATGATGGGAGCCTTTATCGGTTATTTCTTGATTAATTCTTTCCAAATGAATTTCTTTGTAGCTCTTATTGTAGCTATGTTAGCGACAGCCATTCTTGGTGTCGTGATTGAGTTCCTTGCTTACCGACCTTTGCGTCACTCTACTCGTATTGCTGTTTTGATTACAGCTATTGGGGTTTCTTTCCTATTGGAATATGGGATGGTCTATCTGGTTGGTGCTAATACCCGTGCCTTCCCTCAAGCGATTCAAACAGTTCGCTATGATTTGGGACCAGTTAGCCTAACAAACGTGCAGTTAATGATTTTGGCCATTTCCTTGATTTTGATGATTTTGTTACAAGTCATTGTCCAAAAGACTAAGATGGGGAAAGCCATGCGTGCAGTATCCGTAGATAGCGATGCGGCGCAATTGATGGGGATCAATGTAAACCGTACTATCAGCTTTACCTTCGCTTTGGGGTCAGCTCTTGCGGGTGCGGCTGGTGTTCTGATTGCCCTCTATTATAACTCTCTTGAGCCTTTGATGGGAGTTACTCCAGGTCTTAAATCTTTCGTTGCCGCAGTACTTGGTGGTATCGGAATTATTCCTGGTGCAGCTCTTGGTGGTTTTGTGATTGGTCTATTGGAAACCTTTGCGACAGCCTTTGGAATGTCAGACTTCCGTGATGCTATTGTTTATGGAATCTTGTTGTTGATCTTGATTGTCCGCCCAGCTGGTATCCTTGGTAAAAATGTGAAAGAGAAGGTGTAAACGATGAAAGAAAATTTAAAAGTTAATATTCTATGGTTACTCCTTTTGTTAGCTGGCTATGGCTTGATTAGTGTATTGGTTTCAGTCGGAGTACTCAATCTATTCTATGTACAGATTTTACAACAAATCGGAATTAATATTATTCTGGCTGTTGGTCTCAACTTAATCGTTGGTTTTTCAGGCCAATTTTCACTTGGTCATGCTGGTTTCATGGCGATTGGTGCCTATGCCGCTGCTATTATTGGTTCTAAATCACCAACCTACGGTGCCTTCTTTGGAGCCATGCTGTTAGGTGCTTTGCTTTCAGGAGCAGTTGCCTTGCTTGTCGGAATTCCAACCTTACGCTTGAAGGGGGATTACCTTGCGGTAGCAACTCTCGGTGTTTCTGAAATTATCCGTATCTTTATCATCAATGGTGGAAGCCTTACAAATGGTGCAGCAGGTATCTTGGGAATTCCTAACTTTACAACCTGGCAAATGGTTTACTTCTTTGTCGTGATTACAACCATTGCAACCTTGAACTTTTTGCGTAGTCCAATTGGTCGTTCAACTCTCTCTGTTCGTGAGGATGAAATCGCTGCTGAGTCAGTTGGGGTTAATACGACTAAGATTAAAATCATCGCCTTCGTCTTTGGTGCTATTACTGCAAGTATTGCAGGGTCACTTCAGGCAGGATTTATCGGTTCAGTTGTACCGAAAGATTACACTTTCATCAACTCAATCAACGTTTTGATCATTGTTGTCTTTGGTGGACTTGGTTCCATTACAGGTGCCATCGTTTCAGCTATTGTTCTTGGAATTTTGAATATGCTTCTCCAAGATGTTGCCAGCGTGCGTATGATTATTTACGCTTTGGCCTTGGTATTGGTAATGATTTTCAGACCAGGTGGACTCCTTGGAACATGGGAATTGAGCCTATCACGTTTCTTTAAAAAATCTAAGAAGGAGGAACAAAACTAATGGCATTACTTGAAGTAAAACAGTTAACCAAACATTTTGGCGGTCTAACAGCTGTTGGAGATGTGACTCTTGAATTGAACGAAGGGGAATTGGTTGGACTAATCGGTCCAAACGGAGCTGGGAAAACCACTCTTTTCAACCTCTTGACGGGTGTTTATGAACCGAGTGAGGGAACTGTTACCCTTGATGGTCACCTTTTAAATGGGAAGTCACCTTATAAGATTGCTTCTTTGGGACTTGGACGTACTTTCCAAAATATCCGTCTCTTTAAAGATTTAACAGTTTTGGACAATGTTTTGATTGCCTTTGGCAACCATCACAAACAACATGTTTTTGCTAGTTTCTTACGCTTGCCAGCTTTTTACAAGAGTGAAAAAGAATTAAAGGCTAAAGCTTTGGAATTGTTGAAAATCTTCGATTTAGATGGTGATGCAGAAACTCTTGCTAAAAATCTTGCCTACGGACAACAACGCCGTTTGGAAATTGTTCGTGCCCTCGCTACGGAACCTAAAATTCTCTTTTTAGATGAACCAGCCGCAGGTATGAACCCGCAGGAAACAGCAGAATTGACTGAGTTAATTCGTCGTATCAAAGATGAATTTAAGATTACGATCATGCTGATTGAACACGATATGAATCTGGTTATGGAAGTTACAGAACGCATCTACGTACTTGAATACGGTCGTTTGATTGCTCAAGGAACTCCAGACGAAATTAAGACCAATAAACGTGTTATCGAAGCTTATCTAGGAGGTGAAGCCTAATGTCTATGTTAAAAGTTGATAATCTTTCTGTGCATTACGGTATGATCCAAGCAGTCCGTGATGTAAGCTTTGAAGTGAATGAAGGAGAAGTTGTTTCCCTTATCGGTGCCAATGGTGCAGGTAAGACAACCATTCTCCGTACCTTGTCTGGTTTGGTTAGACCAAGTTCTGGAAAGATTGAATTTTTAGGTCAAGAAATCCAAAAAATGCCGGCTCAGAAAATCGTGGCAGGTGGTCTTTCACAAGTTCCAGAAGGACGCCACGTCTTTCCTGGCTTGACTGTTATGGAAAATCTAGAAATGGGAGCTTTCTTAAAGAAAAATCGTGAAGAAAATCAAGCTAACTTGAAGAAAGTTTTCTCACGCTTCCCACGTCTTGAAGAACGGAAGAACCAAGATGCAGCCACTCTTTCAGGGGGGGAACAACAAATGCTTGCCATGGGACGCGCTCTTATGTCAACACCAAAACTTCTTCTTTTAGATGAACCCTCAATGGGACTTGCCCCAATCTTTATCCAAGAGATTTTTGATATCATTCAAGATATCCAGAAACAAGGGACAACTGTCCTCTTGATTGAACAAAATGCCAATAAGGCACTCGCAATCTCTGACCGAGGTTATGTACTGGAAACAGGAAAAATCGTTCTATCAGGAACAGGAAAAGAACTCGCTTCATCAGAAGAAGTCAGAAAAGCATATCTAGGTGGCTAAAAAGGTCCGGGGGACCTTTTTAGTCGGCGGATGAAGATTGCGAAGCAATTATCAAATCCACTGGATTGTTTTAGTCGGTGGATGAGGATTACGAAGTAATCATCATTATAGTCCAGGGGACCTTTTTAGTTGACAGATATAGATTGTAAAGTAATCTTTATCTACATTAAAAGGTTAATTTCTAATAATTGAAAAAATCGAATGAAATGTATCTTACCTTCATTCAGAGAGCTCGATTTCAGAGCTCTTTTTGCTAGCTTATTCATACTTTTCTGAATTTTGAAAAAGAAATGTAAGCGTTTGATAGATTTGCAAAAAGATTGTATAATAGGGATAAGAATAGAAAAGGAGAAGTCTCATGGCAGTTAAAGATTTTATGACCCGCAAGGTAGTGTATATTAGTCCAGATACAACAGTATCTCATGCAGCAGATTTGATGAGAGAGCAAGGGTTGCACCGCTTGCCTGTTATCGAAAATGATCAATTAGTTGGTTTGGTAACTGAAGGAACCATTGCGCAAGCTAGTCCATCTAAAGCAACCAGTCTTTCTATCTATGAGATGAACTATCTTCTGAATAAGACTAAAGTAAAAGATGTCATGATTCGTGATGTTGTCACTGTCTCAGGCTATGCTAGTCTAGAAGATGCAACTTATTTGATGTTAAAAAACAAGATTGGTATTCTGCCTGTCGTAGATAACCATCAAGTCTATGGTGTTATTACGGACCGTGACGTTTTCCAAGCCTTTCTTGAAATTGCTGGCTATGGAGAAGAAGGCATTCGTGTGCGCTTTGTAACAGAAAATGAAGTTGGTGTTCTTGGAAAAATCATTTCTCTAATCGTTGCAGAAAATTTGAATATCTCCCATACAGTCAATATTCCGCGTAAAGATGGTAAGGTGATTATCGAAGTTCAAATTGATGGCTCAATTGATTTACCAGCCTTGAAAGAAAAATTTGAATCAGAGAATATTCAAGTAGAAGAGATTACTCGTACCTCAGCAAAAGTCTTGTAAGAAGGGAAGCCGAAAGGCTTCTTTTTACGTATAATAAGGGATTAGAGCAAAAGATGGAAAGAAATGATAGATTATGGTATAATAAAACGATATAAAAAAGGAGTATTTATGGACATTTCAGAAATTCGTCAGAAAATTGACGCAAATCGTGAAAAATTAGCTTCTTTCAGGGGGTCTCTTTGACCTCGAAGGTTTAGAGGAAGAGATTGCCATCTTGGAAAACAAGATGACAGAGCCTGATTTTTGGAACGATAATATCGCGGCCCAAAAAACGTCGCAAGAATTAAATGAATTAAAAAACACCTACAACACCTTCCACAAAATGGAAGAGTTGCAGGATGAAGTTGAAATTTTATTGGACTTTTTAGCTGAAGACGAGTCAGTGCATGAAGAATTGGTTGAACAGTTGTCAGAACTTGATAAGATGATGACCAGTTACGAGATGACCTTGCTCTTGTCAGAACCTTATGACCATAATAATGCGATTTTGGAAATCCATCCAGGATCCGGTGGTACTGAGGCTCAGGACTGGGGTGATATGTTGCTTCGTATGTACACTCGCTATGGAAATGCTAAAGGCTTTAAAGTGGAAGTATTGGATTACCAAGCAGGAGATGAAGCTGGTATTAAGTCAGTAACCCTATCATTTGAAGGGCCCAATGCCTATGGTCTTCTCAAGTCAGAAATGGGTGTACACCGTTTGGTGCGAATCTCGCCATTTGACTCTGCCAAACGTCGCCACACCTCTTTCACATCGGTGGAAGTAATGCCAGAATTGGATGATACCATTGAAGTGGAAATCCGTGAAGATGATATCAAGATGGATACCTTCCGTTCAGGTGGTGCTGGTGGACAAAACGTCAATAAGGTTTCAACTGGAGTGCGTTTGACACACATTCCTACGGGAATTGTCGTCCAGTCAACGGTCGATCGTACCCAGTATGGAAATAGAGATCGTGCCATGAAGATGTTACAGGCTAAGCTCTATCAAATGGAGCAAGAAAAGAAAGCGGCGGAGGTTGATTCCCTCAAGGGTGAGAAAAAGGAAATCACATGGGGAAGCCAAATCCGTTCTTATGTCTTCACCCCTTACACTATGGTAAAAGACCATCGAACTAGCTTTGAAGTTTCGCAGGTAGATAAGGTTATGGATGGAGACCTAGATGGTTTTATCGATGCCTATCTCAAGTGGCGAATTAACTAAGATAGAAAGGAGCTCACATGCCAATCATTGAAATGAGAGATGTTGTCAAAAAGTATGATAACGGAACGACCGCCTTACGAGGTGTCTCTGTTACTATTGAACCAGGAGAATTTGCCTATATCGTAGGTCCTTCAGGAGCCGGGAAATCAACCTTTATTCGTGCTTTGTACCGTGAAGTAAAAATCGAAAAAGGAAGCCTGACAGTTGCTGGTTTTAATCTGGTTAAGATTAAAAGGAAAGATGTTCCTCTTCTACGTCGTAGTGTTGGGGTTGTATTCCAAGATTATAAACTCTTGCCAAAGAAAACTGTTTATGAAAATATTGCTTATGCAATGGAAGTAATTGGTGAAAGTCGTCGTAATATCAAAAAACGTGTTATGGAAGTTTTAGACTTGGTTGGATTGAAGCATAAGGTTCGTTCTTTCCCAAATGAACTTTCAGGGGGAGAACAACAAAGGATTGCAATTGCACGTGCCATTGTAAATAATCCAAAAGTATTAATTGCTGACGAACCGACAGGAAACTTGGACCCGGATAATTCATGGGAAATTATGAATTTGTTGGAACGCATCAATCTTCAAGGTACAACTGTCTTGATGGCGACCCACAACAGTCAGATTGTAAATACCTTGCGCCACCGTGTCATTGCCATTGAAAATGGCCGTGTCGTTCGTGACGAAGCTAAAGGAGAATATGGATACGATGATTAGTAGATTTTTTCGTCATTTATTTGAATCATTAAAAAGTTTGAAACGAAATGGCTGGATGACAGTAGCAGCTGTCAGTTCGGTTATGATTACTTTGACTTTGGTTGCAATATTTGCATCTGTTATCTTTAATACGGCTAAACTTGCTACAGATATTGAAAACAATGTCCGAGTAATGGTATACATTCGTAAGGACGTAGCTGATAATAGTGAGACTATTGAAAAAGAAGGTCAAACTGTTACAAATAACGACTACCATAAGGTATATGATGCTTTGAAAGGTATGTCAACCGTCAAAAGTGTTACCTTTTCAAGTAAAGAAGAACAATATGAAAAGTTGACAGAAACAATGGGGGACAACTGGAAAATCTTTGAAGGGGATGCCAATCCTCTCTATGATGCCTATATCGTTGATACCAATACGCCAAGTGATGTAAAGACAGTAGCAGAAGAGGCTAAAAAAATCGAAGGTGTATCAGAAGTTCAAGATGGTGGTGCTAATACAGAACGCTTGTTTAAGTTAGCCTCATTTATTCGTGTCTGGGGACTAGTTATTGCGGGATTACTGATTTTCATTGCAGTGTTCTTGATTTCTAATACTATTCGTATCACCATTATTTCACGAAGCCGTGAAATTCAAATCATGCGTTTGGTAGGTGCAAAGAATGGATATATCCGCGGTCCTTTCTTACTTGAAGGTGCTTTTATCGGTTTACTGGGTGCAACTGCACCATCAGTTTTGGTATTTATTGTGTATCAGATGGTTTACCAATCAGTTAATAAATCATTAGTGGGCCAAAATCTCTCTATGATTGCGCCAGAAGTATTTACTCCTTTGATGATTGCCTTATTATTTGTGATTGGAATTTTTATCGGTTCAATCGGATCAGGAATTTCAATGCGCCGATTCCTGAAAATCTAAAATAAAATAGAAGTATATTTGAGGAGATTTTAATATCTCCTTTTTTACTACAAAAATTTTAGAAAAAAGTCTACTTTTTTTTATAAAAGCCTTTACAAAAAAAAATTAAAGTGGTATAATTGAATTATAGAAAGTGCAAACGTTTTCGTAAAACGTTTGCCTAAATAAAAATAAAGGAGATTTGAATGATGAAAGATACATTCAAAAATGTCTTGTCTTTCGAGTTTTGGCAAAAATTCGGTAAGGCTTTGATGGTGGTTATCGCGGTTATGCCGGCTGCTGGTTTGATGATTTCAATCGGTAAGTCTATCGTGATGATTAACCCAACCTTTGCACCACTTGTTATTACTGGTGGTGTACTAGAACAAATCGGTTGGGGGGTTATCGTTAACCTTCATATCTTGTTCGCCCTAGCCATTGGAGGTAGCTGGGCTAAAGAACGTGCTGGTGGTGCTTTCGCCGCTGGTCTTGCCTTCATCTTGATTAACCGTATCACTGGTACAATCTTTGGCGTATCAGGCGATATGTTGAAAAATCCAGATGCTATGGTAACAACTCTCTTTGGTGGATCAATCAAAGTTGCTGATTACTTCATTAGTGTTATGGAAGCTCCAGCACTTAACATGGGTGTGTTCGTAGGGATTATTTCTGGTTTTATTGGAGCAACTGCTTACAATAAATACTATAACTTCCGTAAGCTTCCTGATGCACTTTCATTCTTTAACGGAAAACGTTTTGTACCGTTTGTAGTTATTCTTCGTTCAATAATTGCTGCAATTGTACTTGCTGCTTTCTGGCCAGTAGTTCAAACAGGTATCAATAGCTTTGGTATCTGGATTGCTAACTCACAAGAAACTGCTCCAATCCTTGCACCATTCTTGTATGGTACATTGGAACGTTTGCTCTTACCATTTGGTCTTCACCATATGTTGACTATCCCAATGAACTACACAGCTCTTGGTGGTACTTATGAGGTCTTAACTGGTGCAGCAAAAGGTAGCCAAGTATTTGGTCAAGATCCACTTTGGCTTGCATGGGTAACAGACCTTGTAAACCTTAAAGGTACTGATGCTACTCAATACCAACACTTGTTAGATACTGTTCACCCAGCTCGTTTCAAAGTTGGACAAATGATTGGTTCATTCGGTATCTTGATGGGTGTGGTTGTGGCTATCTACCGTAATGTTGATGCAGACAAGAAACACAAATACAAAGGTATGATGATTGCAACAGCTCTTGCAACATTCTTGACAGGGGTTACTGAACCAATCGAATACATGTTCATGTTTGTAGCAACACCTATGTACCTTGTTTACTCACTTGTTCAAGGTGCGGCCTTCGCTATGGCTGACGTAGTAAACCTACGTATGCACTCATTCGGTTCAATCGAGTTCTTGACTCGTACACCTATTGCGATTAGCGCTGGTATCGGTATGGATATTGTTAACTTTATCTGGGTAACTGTTCTCTTTGCCGTAATCATGTACTTTATCGCAAACTTCATGATTCAAAAATTCAACTACGCCACTCCAGGACGTAACGGAAACTACGAAACTGCTGAAGGTTCAGAAGAAGCTAGCAGCGAAGTGAAAGTTGCAGCAGGTTCTCAAGCTGTAAACATTATCAACCTTCTTGGTGGACGTGCAAACATCGTTGATGTTGATGCATGTATGACTCGTCTTCGTGTAACTGTAAAAGATGCTGATAAAGTCGGTGATGCAGAACAATGGAAAGCAGAAGGAGCTATGGGTCTTGTCATGAAAGGACAAGGAGTTCAAGCTATCTACGGTCCAAAAGCAGACGTATTGAAATCTGATATCCAAGATATCCTTGATTCAGGTGAAATCATTCCTGAAACTCTTCCAAGTCAAATGACGGAAGCGCAACAAAACACTGTACACTTCAAAGGTCTTACTGAGGAAGTTTACTCAGTAGCAGATGGTCAAGTTGTTGCTTTGGAACAAGTGAAAGATCCAGTATTTGCTCAAAAAATGATGGGTGATGGATTTGCTGTAGAACCTGCAAATGGAAACATTGTATCTCCAGTTTCAGGTACTGTATCAAGCATCTTCCCTACAAAACATGCTCTTGGTCTTGTGACTGAAGCAGGTCTTGAAGTACTTGTTCACATTGGTTTGGACACAGTAAGTCTTGAAGGAAAACCATTTACTGTTCATGTAGCTGAAGGACAAAAAGTTGCAGCAGGTGATCTTCTTGTCACAGCTGACTTGGATGCTATCCGTGCAGCAGGTCGTGAAACTTCAACAGTAGTTGTCTTCACGAATGCTGAAGCTATTAAATCAGTTAAATTAGAAAAAACAGGTTCTCTTGCAGCTAAAACAGCAGTTGCTGAAGTAGAATTGTAATATACTTGAGGTTGGAAGCTGTTTTCCAACCTCTTGTTTTGGGAGAAAAGCATGAAATTTTTAACACTCAATACTCATAGCTGGATGGAAAAAGAAGCTGAGGAAAAATTCCAGCTCTTGATTGAAGATATTCTTGATAAAGACTATGATTTGATTTGTTTCCAAGAAATTAATCAGGAGATTACTTCGCCTAAGGTAGAAGTTAATGATTTCTATCAAGCTTTGCCAGCAGCTGAGCCTATTCATCAAGATCACTATGTTAGACTTTTGGTTGAAAAGTTATCTGAGCAAGGAAAAAATTACTATTGGACTTGGGCCTATAACCATATCGGTTATGACCGCTACCATGAAGGTGTGGCTATCTTGTCTAAAACACCTATTGAAGCCAGAGAAATTTTGGTTTCAGATGTGGATGATCCAACAGACTATCATACTCGACGCGTTGCCCTTGCTGAAACTGTAGTTGCTGGTAAGGAACTTGCAGTTGCCAGTGTCCACTTTTCTTGGTGGGATAAAGGTTTCCAAGAAGAATGGGCACGATTTGAGGCAGTATTGAAAGAATTGAACAAGCCACTTTTGCTTGCTGGAGATTTCAACAATCCAGCAGGTCAGGAAGGATATCAAGCTATTTTAGCTAGTCCATTAGGCTTACAAGACGCATTTGAAGTTGCTCAAGAGAAAAGTGGTAGCTATACTGTTCCACCAGAAATTGATGGATGGAAGGGGAACACTGAACCCCTTCGAATCGACTATGTTTTTACTACCAAGGAGTTAGCGGTGGAAAATTTACATGTCGTATTTGATGGTAACAAGAGTCCACAAGTGAGTGATCACTATGGCTTGAGTGCTATTTTAAACTGGAAATAATAACTGATACTCTTCGAAAATCAAATTCAAACCACGTCAACGTCGCCTTGCCGTACTTAAGTACAGCCTGCGGCTAGTTTTCTAGTTTGCTCTTTGATTTTCATTGAGTATGAAAAGAGGTTGGGATTATAAAATTCCATCCTTTTTCTGACTAGAGAAACTATTGGAAATAGCTTAAATAAGTGAAGCTACTGAAATAGAATAAAATATGGTATAATTGATAAGATAGATAGAATCGAGGATATTATGTCATTTACGAAATTTCAATTTAAAAACTATATTAGAGAAGCCTTGGAGGAGTTGAAATTTACAACTCCAACAGAGGTTCAAGACAAGTTGATTCCTATTGTTTTGGCAGGTCGTGACCTAGTCGGTGAATCAAAAACAGGTTCGGGTAAGACTCACACTTTCCTATTGCCGATTTTCCAGCAATTAGATGAAGCCAGCGATAGTGTTCAAGCAGTCATTACTGCACCGAGCCGTGAATTAGCTACTCAAATTTACCAAGCAGCCCGTCAGATTGTAGCCCACTCAGAGGTAGAAATTCGTGTGGTTAATTATGTGGGTGGTACTGATAAGGCTCGCCAGATTGACAAATTGGCAAGTAACCAGCCTCATATTGTTATCGGTACGCCAGGTCGTATCTATGACTTGGTTAAATCTGGTGATTTAGCTATTCATAAAGCCAAGACCTTTGTGATCGATGAGGCAGACATGACCTTGGATATGGGATTCTTAGAAACGGTTGATAAGATTGCTGGAAGTCTTCCAAAAGACCTGCAATTCATGGTCTTCTCAGCGACTATTCCACAAAAATTGCAACCATTCTTGAAAAAATACTTGTCAAATCCTGTCATGGAGAAAATCAAGACCAAAACGGTCATTTCTGATACCATTGATAATTGGTTGATTTCTACAAAGGGACGTGACAAGAATGCTCAAATTTACCAGTTAACTCAGTTGATGCAACCGTATTTGGCAATGATTTTTGTTAACACTAAAACGCGTGCTGATGAATTGCATTCATATCTGACTGCTCAAGGCTTGAAGGTAGCGAAGATTCATGGAGATATTGCCCCTCGTGAACGCAAGCGTATCATGAACCAGGTGAAAAATCTGGATTTTGAGTACATTGTCGCAACAGACTTGGCAGCGCGTGGGATTGACATTGAAGGTGTCAGCCATGTCATCAATGATGCCATTCCGCAAGATTTATCTTTCTTTGTTCACCGTGTTGGTCGTACTGGAAGAAATGGCCTACCAGGTACAGCTATTACCCTTTACCAACCCAGTGATGACTCGGATATCCGTGAGTTGGAGAAATTGGGAATCAAGTTTACTCCTAAAATGGTCAAAGACGGGGAATTTCAAGATACTTATGACCGTGATCGTCGTGCCAACCGTGAGAAAAAACAAGATAAACTTGATATCGAAATGATTGGTTTGGTTAAAAAGAAAAAGAAAAAAGTCAAACCAGGTTATAAGAAGAAAATTCAATGGGCGGTTGATGAAAAACGCCGCAAGACCAAGCGCGCTGAAAATCGCGCACGTGGTCGTGCAGAGCGTAAAGCAAAACGCCAAACATTTTAAGGCAATTGTTGGAGTAATGTGCTCCAACTTTTTTTATTTATGAGAACGAACTATCTAAACAGTAACACTACATTAAAGACTGCAAATTACGCTAAAAAATGGTATAATGATAAAGTTATATAGTCCCGATAAGATGGTAGGTATTCAGCACTAAGAAATTTCCTATCAGTACTTTGTAACTCTATAACACTATTTTTAAGGGGGGACATTTTTATGTCAGAACGTAAATTATTCACGTCTGAATCTGTATCTGAGGGGCATCCAGATAAGATTGCAGACCAAATTTCAGATGCGATTTTGGATGCTATTTTAGCCAAGGATCCAGAGGCGCACGTTGCTGCTGAGACAGCTGTATACACTGGATCTGTCCACGTTTTTGGTGAAATTTCTACAAATGCCTATGTGGATATTAACCGTGTGGTTCGTGATACCATTGCAGAGATTGGCTATACCAATACCGAGTATGGATTTTCTGCAGAGACTGTAGGAGTACATCCATCTTTGGTGGAACAATCTCCTGACATTGCCCAAGGTGTTAATGAAGCCTTGGAGGTTCGTGGAAATGCAGATCAAGATCCGCTGGACTTGATTGGTGCTGGAGACCAAGGTCTCATGTTTGGCTTTGCAGTGGATGAAACAGAAGAGCTCATGCCTTTACCAATTTCACTCAGTCATAAATTGGTTCGTCGTCTGGCAGAACTTCGTAAGTCTGGGGAAATTAGCTATCTTCGCCCAGATGCTAAATCACAAGTTACGGTTGAGTATGATGAAAATGACCGTCCAGTACGTGTGGACACAGTTGTTATTTCAACTCAGCACGATCCAGAAGTCAGCAACGAACAAATTCACAATGATGTCATTAATAAGGTTATCAAAGAGGTTATTCCAGCCTCTTACTTGGATGAGCAAACCAAATTCTTCATCAATCCTACTGGTCGTTTTGTAATCGGTGGACCGCAAGGGGACTCAGGTTTGACTGGTCGTAAGATCATCGTAGATACTTATGGTGGCTACTCTCGTCACGGTGGTGGTGCCTTCTCTGGTAAAGATGCGACTAAGGTGGACCGTTCAGCCTCTTATGCGGCTCGTTATATTGCCAAGAATATCGTTGCAGCAGGCCTTGCTAAGAAAGCAGAAGTGCAATTGGCCTATGCCATCGGTGTTGCGCAGCCTGTCTCTGTTCGTATCGATACCTTTGGTACAGGAACAGTAGCCGAAAGCAAGCTTGAAAAAGCAGCCCGTCAAATCTTTGACCTTCGCCCTGCAGGAATTATCCAAATGCTGGACCTCAAGCGTCCAATTTACCGTCAAACAGCGGCTTATGGACACATGGGACGTACAGATATTGACCTTCCATGGGAACGTTTGGACAAGGTAGATGCTTTGAAAGAAGCAGTAAAATAAGATTTTAAGAGGGAGTTCCCCTCTTTTTAATATACTATTTCCTCTAAAATAATTGAAATTATAGCCTGAATTTGATATGATATCTCTATGGATAAAAGTAGAGCAAAACGTGTTGAGCACGATAAAAAGAGAATCGGTTTAATAGCCATGGTAGCTATCTTTTCAGTAAGTATTTGCGTCCTTGGTTCAATGATTGGATACAAAGTATATACAAAGCAAAGTTTTGAACAAAGGATTGAATCTCTCAAGAAAGAGAAAGATGATCAATTAAGTGAGGGAAATCAGAAAGATCATTTTCGTAAGGGACAAGCAGAAGTAATTGCCTATTATCCTCTCCAAGGGGAGCAAGTGATTTCATCTGTAAAAGAAATCATGATACAGGATATTAAGGAAAATCTGGAAGACAAGGAAAATCTGGTTTTTTATTATACGGAGAAACAGGATTCGACTTTAAAAGGGATTGTCAACCGAAGTGTGATGAAACAAGTCTATGATTTAACTTCGTCAAAAGTTGAAGAGACTGAAAAAACTAGTCTAGCGAAAGTGCATTTGACAGAAAATGGTAAACCTTTTACCCTTGATCAACTATTTTCAGATGCTAGTAAGGCTAAAGAGCAACTGATAAAAGAACTGACTTCTTTCTTACAGGACAAGAAATTGGAGCAAGAAAAGATTGATCAAGTTGTTAAAGGTTTCTCTGACCAAGACTTGTCTGCATGGAATTTTGATTACAAGGATAGTCAGATTATCCTTTATCCAAGTCAGTCAGTTGAAAATCTAGACGAGATTGCCCTGCCAGTATCTAGTTTCTTTGAAGTTATTCAGTCCTCTTATTTATTAGATAAGGATGCAGAGCTATATAAGGCTTATTATGAAAAGAAAAATCGTAAAGTAGTGGCCTTGACTTTTGATGATGGACCAAATCCTACGACGACAAATCAAGCATTAGATACTCTTTCTAAGTATGGTATCAAGGCAACTTTCTTTGTTTTAGGTAAGAATGTTTCTGGAAATGAAGAGATTTTGAAACGCATGAAAGCAGATGGTCATGTTATTGGAAACCATAGTTGGAGTCATCCAGTGCTTTCAAAACTTTCCCTTGATGAAGCTAAAAAACAAATTACTGATACTGAGGATGCGCTAACTAAAGTGTTGGGTTCTAGTTCCAAACTCATGCGTCCGCCTTATGGAGCCATTACAGACGACATTCGCAATAGCTTAGATTTGAGCTTTATTATGTGGGATGTAGATAGTCTGGACTGGAAGAGTAAGAATGAAGCATCTATTTTGACAGAAATTCAGCGTGAAGTTAAGAATGGTTCTATTATTCTCATGCATGATATCCATGCTGAAACAGTGAATGCTTTACCAAAGGTCATTGACTATTTGAAAGGTCAGGGTTATGACTTTGTTACCGTACCAGATTTGTTAGATTCTCGTCTTAAAGCTCACCAGCTTTACTACGACCGTGACCAATAATACACAAAATCTAAAGAGATGAGTTTTCCTTAAAAATTTGCTTCTTTGGATTTTCTTCTAATTTAGAAAGGAAAAAATGAAATCTTATATTTTAAATAATGGTGTTACGATTCCAGTACTG
Organism: Streptococcus mitis; assembly: GCF_023109515.1. Classification (GTDB taxonomy): domain Bacteria; phylum Bacillota; class Bacilli; order Lactobacillales; family Streptococcaceae; genus Streptococcus; species Streptococcus mitis_CS. The sequence goes on along the minus strand of NZ_JALDUM010000001.1, from coordinate 857,906 downwards.
GGATTTGGAACCTGGAAAGCTGAAAATGGAGAGATTGCCTATCAAGCTGTACTAGAGGCTTTAAAGGCAGGCTATCGCCATATAGATACGGCAGCTATTTATAAAAATGAAGAAAGCGTTGGTCGTGCCATTCAAGATAGTGGCGTTCCGCGTGAGGAAATTTTTGTAACCAGTAAACTCTGGAATACAAATCACACCTATGAGCAAGCTCGTCAGGCTTTTGAAGAGTCTTTAGAGAAGCTGAGCTTGGAATATTTGGATTTGTATTTGATTCATTGGCCAAATCCAAAACCGCTCAGAGAAAATAACCACTGGAAAATCCGAAATGCGGAAGTTTGGAGAGCGATGGAAGACCTCTATCAAGAAGGTAAAATCCGTGCTATCGGAGTTAGTAATTTTCTTCCCCATCATTTGGATGCCTTGCTTGAAACAGCAAAAATTATTCCTGCGGTTAATCAAGTTCGTTTGGCGCCAGGTGTGTATCAAGAGGAAGTCGTAGATTACTGTCGAGAAAAAGGAATTTTATTGGAAGCTTGGGGACCTTTTGGTCAGGGAGAACTGTTTGATAGCAAGCAAGTGCAAGAAATAGCTGAAAATCACGGAAAGTCTGTTGCTCAGATAGCCTTGGCATGGAGCTTGGTAGAAGGATTTTTACCACTTCCAAAATCTGTCACAGCATCTCGTATTCAGGCTAATCTTGATTGTTTCGGAATTGAGCTGAGTCACGAGGAGCGTGAAACCTTAAAAACAATTGCTGTTCAGTCTGGTGCTCCACGAGTTGATGATATGGATTTCTAGAAAATCATAAAAAGAATTGTACATTGTTCCAATTTTTGATATAATAGTCAACAGGAAAGAAAGTCTTATGGCGTTCTTCAAGCGAGCTTGGGATAGTGGGAGCCAAGTAGGGCAAAATAATGAACTGGCGCTTTCTGTAGTATTTTCAAAAACAATGAAGTAATAAATTAGGGTGGAACCGCGTTTCTGACGCCCCTAGGTTAAATCAACCTAGGATTGTCGGACGCGGTTCTTTCGCTTATTCAGTCTATTATGTGAAAGAAAGGAGAGACGTGGAAAACCTTTATCTTGTAAAAGACGATAGTCAACTAGCTACATTTCGTGATTTTGTAGTAAGAAATACTGAAAAGTTGAAAGATTATCAATCTTTTTTAAAGAATGAACTTGCAGTCTGTGATTTACCGCAAGCCGTTATTTGGTCAAGTTTTAATGCTGCTACACAGATTATTAGGGAAAGTGCTGTTCCAGCCTATACAAATAATAGACGAATGGTTATGACGCCTGATTTAGCTGTTTGGAAAGAGTTGTATTTGTATCAGTTGATGGACTACGAGTGTTCTCAGCAAACTCAAGCAATAGAAAGTCACTATCATTCTTTATCTGAAAATTTCCTCTTGCAGATTGTAGGACATGAGTTAGCTCATTGGTCGGAGCATTTTTTAGATGATTTTGATGGTTACGACTCTTATATATGGTTCGAAGAGGGGATGGTTGAATATATTAGTCACAAGTATTTCTTGACAGAAGAGGAATTTCAAGCGGAAAAAATTTGTAATCAATCTCTTGTAGAACTTTTTCAGAAGAAGTATGGTTGGCATTCATTGAATGATTTTGGTTCTTCGACTTATGATAAGAACTATGCAAGTATTTTTTACGAATACTGGCGTAGTTTTTTGACAATAGATAAGTTGGTAGAAAATCTAGGTAGTGTACAAGCGGTCTTCGATTCTTATCATTTATGGGCAAATACAGATAAAACTCTACCCTTGTTAAATTGGTTTGTTCAGCAGAAATTAATTGAAAAAGAAATATAAAAACTAAAGGAGTAAACAATGTCTAAGAAATTAACATTTCACTGCATCAGTGGCAGAGACCTCCTTACAGTCGAATTGCCCCACGCTCAGCACTAGAGTGCCTGAGCTAGACGCAGTACTAACTCGTCTTGCCTCGTATGATCGACGAGGCAGACTCGTGTCGCAAGTAATTTATATAAAAAGGAGTAAACAATGTCTAAAAAATTGACTTTCCAGGAAATCATCCTTACTTTGCAACAATTTTGGAATGACCAAGGTTGTATGCTTATGCAGGCTTATGACAACGAAAAAGGTGCGGGAACAATGAGTCCTTACACTTTCCTTCGTGCTATCGGACCTGAGCCATGGAATGCAGCGTATGTAGAGCCATCACGTCGTCCTGCTGACGGTCGTTACGGGGAAAACCCTAACCGTTTATACCAACACCACCAATTCCAAGTGGTCATGAAGCCATCTCCATCAAATATCCAGGAACTTTACCTTGAGTCTTTGGAAAAATTGGGAATTAATCCTTTGGAACACGATATTCGCTTCGTTGAGGATAACTGGGAAAATCCATCGACTGGATCAGCTGGTCTTGGTTGGGAAGTTTGGCTTGATGGTATGGAAATCACTCAGTTCACTTACTTCCAACAAGTAGGTGGATTGGCAACTGGCCCTGTGACTGCGGAAGTTACTTATGGTTTGGAACGCTTGGCTTCTTATATTCAGGAAGTGGATTCTGTCTATGATATCGAATGGGCTGATGGTGTAAAATACGGAGAAATCTTCATCCAGCCTGAGTACGAACACTCAAAATATTCATTTGAAATTTCGGATCAAGAAATGTTGCTTGAAAACTTTGATAAGTTTGAAAAAGAAGCTGGACGCGCCTTGGAAGAAGGATTGGTGCACCCTGCCTATGACTATGTTCTCAAATGTTCACATACCTTTAACCTTCTTGATGCGCGTGGTGCCGTATCTGTAACAGAGCGCGCAGGCTATATCGCTCGTATTCGTAACCTAGCCCGTGTTGTAGCCAAAACCTTTGTCGCAGAACGTAAACGCCTAGGCTACCCACTTTTGGATGAAGAAACCCGAGCTAAACTCTTAGCAGAAGACGCAGAATAGTGAGTAATATCGTGCTCTAAAATCGTTAGAGGCAAGTCGAAGACTTGCTAGAGGAATATGCACCGCAGTACTGTTATGTGGGGATTTTTGAAACCTTGGGTTCAAAAATCAGTCAGCTAAATCCACTTTGATGAGACTGTTGGAAATCTTGATCAATTTAGCATTGGATTTCCATACAGACTCACAAAGTTAGTTAGCGACGTCCCCAGTACCTAAGGTGCATATCAAAAAAGATTGAAGAAAATGTAAAGGAAAAAACATGACAAAAAACTTATTAGTAGAACTCGGTCTTGAAGAATTACCAGCCTATGTTGTCACACCAAGTGAAAAACAACTAGGCGAAAAAATGTCAGCCTTCCTCAAGGAAAATCGCCTGTCTTTTGAAGCTGTTCAAACCTTCTCGACACCACGTCGTTTAGCTGTTCGTGTGACTGGTCTTGCAGATAAACAGTCTGATTTGACTGAAGATTTTAAGGGGCCAGCAAAGAAAATTGCCTTGGATAGTGATGGGAACTTCACCAAAGCAGCTCAAGGATTTGTCCGTGGAAAAGGCTTGACTGTTGAAGATATCGAATTCCGTGAAATTAAGGGTGAAGAATATGTCTATGTCACTAAGGAAGAAATTGGTCAAGCAGTTGAAGCCATTGTTCCAGGTGTTGTGGATGTCTTGAAGTCCTTGACTTTCCCTGTCAGCATGCACTGGGCTAACAACACCTTTGAATACATCCGCCCTGTTCACACTTTAACTGTTCTTTTAGATGAAGAAGAGTTTGATTTGGATTTCCTTGATATCAAGGGAGGTCGTGTGAGCCGTGGTCATCGTTTCTTGGGACAAGAAACTAAGATACAGTCAGCATTGAGCTATGAAGAAGACCTTCGTGCACAATTTGTAATCGCAGATCCACGTGAACGTGAGCAAATGATTGTTGACCAAATCAAGGAAATTGAGGCAAAACATGGTGTACGTATTGAAATTGATGCTGATTTGCTTAATGAAGTCTTGAACTTGGTTGAATACCCAACTGCCTTTATGGGAAGTTTTGATGCCAAATACCTTGAAGTTCCAGAAGAAGTTTTGGTGACTTCAATGAAAGAACACCAACGTTACTTTGTTGTTCGTGATCAAGATGGTAAACTATTGCCAAACTTTATTTCTGTCCGTAACGGAAATGCAGAGCATTTGGAAAATGTCATTAAAGGAAATGAAAAAGTCTTGGTAGCCCGCTTGGAAGACGGTGAATTCTTCTGGCGTGAAGACCAAAAATTGGTCATTTCAGATCTTGTTGAAAAATTAAACAATGTGACTTTCCATGAGAAAATTGGTTCCCTTCGTGAACACATGATTCGTACTGGTCAGATTGCTATTCTCTTGGCAGAAAAAGCAGGATTGTCAGCGGATGAAACGATTGATCTAGCCCGTGCAGCAGCCATTTACAAGTTTGACTTGTTGACAGGTATGGTTGGTGAATTTGACGAGCTCCAAGGAATTATGGGGGAGAAATATGCCCTTCTTGCTGGTGAAACTCCAGCAGTGGCAGTTGCTATTCGTGAACACTACATGCCTACATCAGCTGAAGGAGAACTTCCAGAGAGCAAGGTCGGTGCAGTGCTTGCCATTGCAGATAAATTGGATACGATATTGAGTTTCTTCTCAGTAGGCTTGATTCCATCAGGTTCTAATGACCCTTATGCCCTTCGTCGCGCGACCCAAGGTGTGGTTCGTATCTTGGATGCCTTTGGTTGGCACATTGCTATGGATGAGTTGATTGATAGCCTTTATGCTTTGAAATTTGACAGTTTGACTTATGAAAATAAGACAGAGGTTATGGAATTTATCAAGGCTCGTGTTGATAAGATGATGGGCTCTACTCCAAAAGATATTAAGGAAGCCGTTCTTGCAGGGTCAAACTTTGTTGTGGCGGATATGTTGGAAGCAGCAAGTGCTCTTGTAGAAGCAAGCAAGGGAGAAGACTTTAAACCATCTGTTGAATCCCTCTCACGTGCTTTCAACTTGGCTGAGAAAGCAGAAGGCAATGACACGGTTGATCCTGCTCTCTTTGAGAATGAAGAAGAGAAAACCTTGGCTGAAGCAGTAGAAACACTCGTTTTATCAGGTTCTGCAAGTCAGCAATTGAAACAACTCTTTGCTCTTAGCCCAGTCATTGATGCATTCTTTGAGAATACCATGGTTATGGCTGAAAATGAAGCAGTCCGTCAAAATCGTTTGGCAATCTTGTCACAACTAACCAAGAAAGCAGCTAAGCTCGCTCGTTTTAACCAAATCAATACTAAATAAACTCAGTCAAACGGACTGTATCTTATCACAAAGGAGAAGAAATGGATCCGAAAAAAATCGCTCGTATCAACGAGCTTGCCAAAAAGAAAAAAACAGAAGGCTTAACTTCTGCTGAAAAAGTGGAACAAGCTAAACTTCGTGAGGAGTATATCGAAGGCTATCGTCGCTCTGTTCGTCACCACATTGAAGGAATCAAAATTGTGGACGAAGAAGGAAACGATGTTACACCAGAGAAACTACGTCAAGTCCAACGTGAAAAAGGATTACATGGTCGTAGTCTCGATGACCCAAATTCATAATAAGTATTCTTTCTTTTAACAAGGATAGGTGAAATAATAATCAAAAGACTAGCAGTTTTTGTCTGCTAGTCTTTTTTCGCTAAAAAAGGAACCAATATGGTTCCCAAAACTATTATTAGTTACTTGCGCCAGATGTAGCGTCTGCACCACCACCGTGGCCTCCAGCCTCACCTGCATCAGAAGCTCCAGATGTAGCATCTGCATCACCGTGACCATGTCCGCCAGCAGGAGCTGCAGCATTTCCACCAACTAGACGTTGACCAGTTGTATTGAGGTACCAATCAAGCCATGGTTGGAAGTTGAAGACTATTTCATTGATACCAGCGTATGATCCATCAGGATAGTACATAGCTTGATAGTTGTGAGTATTGATAACCCCTGCAGGAGATCCAGGAACGATTGTACGAACATATTCTTGATCACCATTACGCAGTACACCGACAACCCATTCAACATTTTTCATACGTCCACCGGGAAGTGAGTTATGGACAGTTGAGAGACGGTTACCAGATTGAGATGGTACACGTTTAGCAAACATGGTGTTTGGATCTTGGTGAACATTATTGTAGTATAAGAATTGGTTGTTATCATCTGCAAATGTCAATTCAAATGGCATTGCTTTCAAGAACATATCGATTTGGTTAACAGTTAAGATACCATGATCTAGTTTGACATAGGTATCACCTGAAACCGCACCAGTAATTTCAGCAACTTTTTCAACCCATTCTGGATCATCGGGATCAACTTCTGTGATTGTGGTAGCAATTGGTCTGCCACAATCCAAATCTTCTGGTTCAATTGGTTTTGGTTTTTTCAATTTTGAAACAACTCCTACATATTTTACAAAATTATCCAAGCAAGTTTCGAGGAATTTAACTGTTCCTTCATTCGTGATATTGCCCTCTGCGTCAAAAGCTTCTTTGGCTTTACCAAGAAGGAATTCGTTTCCAGGAAGTGTATAGGCATTGACACCTGGAGCGTCAAGAATCTTACGAAGGTGAACTTGGGCACGAGAAGTACCTTGGTCGTAGTAAGAAGCTCCCACAATCATAACTGGTTTGTTTTCAAATGGATGAACTTCGTATGAAAGCCATTCAAGAACAGATTTAAGAGAAGCTGAGATTGTGTGGTTGTGCTCAGGAGTAGCGATAATGACACCATCAGCACGTGTAATTCTGTTATACAAGAGACGCAATTGGAAGCTTTCATCCCATTTTTCGTCTTGGTTAAACATTGGAACTTCATCAATTTCAAGAACTTCTAATTCAAATTTAAGTTTGAAGTGACGACGGATAAATTCCAAGAGTTTACGGTTATATGATTGATCGTAATTTGATCCTACAAGTCCAACAAATTTCATTCTTTCTGCTCTCCTATTTTACAAATTTTCCCAGTCAAAATCTTCGGCATCTTTGCGAAGTAATTCTTTCGCATTGCGCAATTTTTCTGTAATTTTTACAAAGATACGGTAGTCGTCAAAAATGGCATCCATTTTTTGAATAACATCAAGATCCACTAAATCTCCATTGTTATTGAAGGCTTGGAGAGAATGAGAAAGTAAGAATTCGTCTGGTAGGACGCTTGCCTTGATTTCTGGTGAGTTCAAGATTTGACGAAGTTGTAATTGGGCACGAGATGAACCAAGTGTCCCGTATGAAGCACCGGTAATCATGATTGGCTTATTCAAAAGTGGATAAACACCGTAAGATAACCAAGCGAGAGCACTCATCAAAACAGCTGGGATAGAGTGGTCATACTCAGGAGTACCGATAATAACGCCATCTGCCTCTTCAATTTTAGCAGCAATTTCCAGAATTTCAGCAGGCACTTGCTTGTCAGCTGGTTTATTGAAGACAGGAATGTCTTTAATTTCAACAAGTTCAATTTCAGCTTTTTCAGCAAAGTGTTTTTGCATGTATTGAAGCAATTGGCGGTTTGTAGAACGTTTTGAATTTGTTCCAACAATAGCAATAAGTTTTAACATGAGATTTCCTTTCTCTTTTTACATAATACGATTTTAAAACTCCATTGAAACATCTATTTCTATAGAGTAGGAATTCCTGAAGAACAGCTTAGGTGACCTTCCTTATCGATGAGGATAGCTTCGATGCCCTCCAAACTTTCGACTTGCCAGAGGATAGAAGCAGGTCTTTCTCCAAAGAGTCGAGTTGTCCAGATTTCTCCATCAACAGATTTATCAGAGATGATAGTTAGACTTGCTAGTTCCGTTTCAACAGGATATCCTGTTTGACTGTCAAAAATATGATGGTAATCTTTTTCATCGACAGTCAGGTGACGTTCATAAATGCCTGAAGTGACGACAGATTTATTGACAACAGGAATGGTCATTAAGTGATTTCCCCTCGGATTGGCTGGGTCTTGAATCCCGATTTGCCAAGGCTGATTTCCTCTTGCCTGATTTTTTCCAATAGTCAGGATATTCCCTCCCAGATTGATCAAGGCAGACGTCACTCCCTCTTCTCTAAGAAATTGGGCAACTTTATCCGCACTATAACCCTTGGCTAAACAACCAAGATCAATCTTCATTCCTTTTTGTTTTAAAAACACAGTGGAAGTGGAAGAATCTAACTCGATATAATGAGGATTGATTAAAGGTAGCACCGATTCAATTTCTTGGGGTTGGGCCACTTTGGCATCTGAAAAACCAATGCGCCAGGTTTGAATCAAGGGACCAATGCTGATGTTGAGATGGCTAGAGGGCGCTAGGCTATGCTCTAACCCAAGTGAAATCAGTTCAAACAGGTCTGGATGAACCTTGACAGGAGCTATTCCTGCTTGATAATTGATTTCCATCAACTCAGATTCTTGGCTATTGGCGTTGAAGCGGTATTCGAGCTCTCTGAGTAAATCAAAGGATTTTTGGAGCAAGATATCTGCTCGCTCATCCACTAATGAAATAGTGATAGTGGTTCCCATTAGGCGTTCAGAATGTGAACTTAGAGGCAAGCTACCAACTCCTTTCTCTTATGAAAAGAAGGTTGAAACATAGTAAATTTATGAAAAATGAACCCCTTACATTTTCTTTCCATGATACTAGCATACCATAAAGTCAGCGTTTTCACAAATAAAATTTGTAAACTTGTCAAGAAATATGCTCAGAAAATATAAAGAGTAATTGTAAGAAAGGCTGATAAAATACAGATTATTTACATTTTTTTACAAAAAAATCGGGAAAATTAGCTAAACTCTTGTAAACGCTAACAGTAAATGTTATACTAGAAGAGTAAATTTTAAATTAAAGGTAGGAATTTTTCTATGAGTAAAATCGTTGTAGTTGGTGCTAACCACGCTGGTACAGCATGTATTAATACTATGTTGGATAATTTTGGTAATGAGAACGAAATTGTTGTATTCGACCAAAACTCTAACATCTCTTTCCTAGGATGTGGAATGGCCCTTTGGATTGGTGAACAAATTGACGGTGCTGAAGGCTTGTTCTATTCTGATAAAGAAAAATTGGAAGCTAAGGGTGCTAAGGTTTACATGAATTCACCAGTTCTTTCAATCGACTATGATAACAAAGTAGTTACAGCTGAAGTTGAAGGAAAAGAACACAAAGAATCATACGAGAAATTGATTTTTGCTACGGGTTCTACACCAATCTTGCCACCAATCGAAGGTGTTGAAATTGTTAAAGGAAACCGCGAATTTAAAGCAACTCTTGAAAACGTACAATTCGTGAAATTGTACCAAAATGCTGAAGAAGTTATCAATAAACTTGCTGACAAGAGCCAACACCTCGACCGTATCGCCGTTGTTGGTGGTGGTTACATCGGTGTTGAACTTGCTGAAGCCTTTGAGCGTCTTGGAAAAGAAGTTGTCCTTGTTGATATCGTTGATACTGTTTTGAACGGTTACTATGACAGAGACTTCACACAAATGATGGCGAAGAACTTGGAAGATCACAACATTCGCTTGGCTCTTGGTCAAACTGTTAAAGCAATCGAGGGTGACGGTAAAGTTGAACGCTTGATTACTGATAAAGAAACTTTCGATGTGGATATGGTTATCCTTGCAGTTGGTTTCCGTCCAAATACTGCTCTTGCTGATGGTAAGATTGAACTCTTCCGTAACGGTGCTTTCCTTGTAAACAAGAAACAAGAAACTTCACTTCCTGGTGTATTTGCTGTTGGAGACTGTGCGACTGTTTATGACAACGCTCGTAAAGATACAAGCTACATCGCACTTGCTTCAAACGCAGTTCGTACTGGTATTGTTGGTGCTTACAATGCTTGTGGACATGAATTGGAAGGAATCGGTGTTCAAGGTTCAAACGGTATCTCAATCTACGGTCTTCACATGGTTTCAACTGGTTTGACTCTTGAAAAAGCTAAAGCTGCTGGTTACAACGCAACTGAAACAGGCTTTAACGATCTTCAAAAACCAGAATTCATGAAACATGATAACCATGAAGTAGCAATCAAGATTGTCTTTGACAAAGATAGTCGTGAAATTCTTGGTGCACAAATGGTTTCACATGACCCTGCGATTAGTATGGGAATTCACATGTTCTCACTTGCTATTCAAGAGCATGTAACAATTGATAAATTGGCATTGACAGACCTATTCTTCTTGCCACACTTCAACAAACCATACAACTACATCACAATGGCTGCACTTACAGCTGAAAAATAAAAATGAATGAGCTATCTGGCCTTAAGCTAAGGTCAGATAGTTTTTTAGTTAATCTGTACCCATACAATTATGATTTTTTTATCTTGTGATTCATTCTAATCTAACTTAAAATGAAATGGTAGCTACCAATACAAATGATGAGGATAAAGAAATGACTGAAAATCGTTATGAACTAAATAAAAACTTGGCGCAGATGCTCAAGGGTGGAGTTATCATGGACGTTCAAAATCCTGAACAAGCCCGTATCGCTGAAGCTGCTGGTGCGGCAGCTGTTATGGCCTTGGAGAGGATTCCGGCTGATATTCGTGCAGCTGGTGGTGTTTCCCGTATGAGTGATCCAAAGATGATTAAGGAAATCCAAGAAGCGGTTAGCATTCCAGTGATGGCCAAGGTCAGAATAGGCCATTTTGTTGAAGCCCAGATTTTAGAGGCTATCGAAATTGACTATATCGATGAGAGTGAAGTTCTATCTCCAGCTGATGACCGTTTTCATGTGGATAAGAAAGAATTCCAAGTTCCTTTTGTCTGTGGAGCTAAGGATTTGGGTGAAGCCTTGCGTCGTATCGCTGAAGGTGCTTCTATGATTCGTACCAAAGGAGAACCGGGTACGGGGGATATCGTCCAAGCTGTTCGTCATATGCGTATGATGAATCAGGAAATTCGCCGCATTCAAAACCTACGTGAGGACGAACTTTATGTTGCTGCTAAGGACTTGCAAGTCCCTGTAGAATTGGTTCAATACGTTCATGAACATGGGAAATTACCAGTTGTAAACTTTGCGGCTGGAGGCGTTGCAACGCCAGCAGATGCGGCGTTAATGATGCAATTAGGGGCAGAAGGTGTATTTGTCGGTTCAGGTATTTTCAAGTCAGGAGATCCTGTTAAACGAGCGAGTGCTATTGTCAAAGCGGTGACTAATTTCCGAAATCCTCAAATCTTGGCTCAAATCTCTGAAGATTTAGGAGAAGCCATGGTTGGTATCAATGAAAATGAGATCCAAATCCTCATGGCTGAGCGAGGAAAATAGATGAAAATCGGAATATTGGCCTTGCAAGGTGCTTTTGCAGAACATGCAAAAGTACTAGATAAATTGGGCGTAGACAATGTTGAAATCAGAAATCTAGATGATTTTCAGCAACATCAGAGTGACTTGTCGGGTTTGATTTTGCCTGGAGGAGAATCTACAACCATGGGCAAGCTCTTACGGGACCAGGACATGCTGATCCCCATTCGAGAAGCCATTCTATCTGGACTACCAGTGTTTGGGACCTGTGCAGGCTTAATTTTGCTGGCTAAGGAAATCACTTCTCAGGAAGAAAGTCATCTAGGAACTATGGATATGGTTGTCGAGCGCAATGCCTATGGGCGCCAATTAGGAAGTTTCTACACGGAAGCAGAATGTAAGGGAGTCGGTCAGATTCCAATGACCTTTATCCGTGGTCCAATTATCAGCAGTGTTGGAGAGGGTGTAGAAATTCTAGCAACAGTGAACGATCAAATTGTTGCAGCCCAAGAAAAAAATATGTTGGTAACCTCTTTTCATCCAGAATTGACTGATGATGTGCGCTTTCACCAGTACTTTATTAATATGTGTAAAGAAAAAAGTTGAGACTGAATTTCTCAACTTTTTTACATGTAATAAACAATGGCGATGTACTGGAGTGCGGACGCAGCTAGGATAAAGAGATGCCAAATCATGTGGAAATAAGGTTTTTTCTTGGCATAAAATCCAGCTCCAACTGTATAAGAGAGTCCGCCAGTTACCATGAGACTCCAGAAAATTGGCGTTGTTTGACTGATAATGGCAGGAATGATAGTCAGAACCAACCAGCCCATAATCAGGTAAAGAGCAAGGCTAAATTTCTCATTGACTTTTTTAGCAAAGATTTTATAGAGAATACCAAAGATGGTCGTTCCCCATTGGATGGCAATAATCAGATAGCCAAACCAGTTATTCATTAAGGTCAAGACGACGGGCGTGTATGAGCCTGCAATAGCAACATAAATCATAGAATGGTCAATGATTCGCAAGACATATTTGTGGGTCGAACCATAGGCCATAGAGTGATAAATGGTGGATGATAGAAACATGAGAAAGAGACTAATAACGAAAATGGAAACGCCGATAGATGATAAAAAACCGTGTGCTTCATAACTATAGGTGGATGAAATAGGGAGTAAGATGAGCATGATAACGGCCCCCACAGCATGGGTCACGCTATTAGCAATTTCCTCTCCAAAACTGAGTTGTTTGCTGAGTTTAAGACTAGTGTTCATTGGATTACCTCCTCTTGAGTATGATGGATTAAGTCTAGAGTTTGATGATAGAGTTTAACAGTTTGGCAGCTGGTTTGGATGATGGGGTTAGCTGGGTCCATTCCTTGGTTCATGTAGTCCACAAAAGCATCGTAGAGTTGGTCTGAACTTGCTTGAGTTTGTAGAGTATTCAGTGTCTGTGCTATTTCTTGAATAGAGAATACCGACTTGAGGGTTGTGATAGCAATCAGACGGGCAATCTGTTGGCGTTGGTATTTTTTCTTGTCAGGCTTTGTCAGGTAACCATGTTTGACATAATTGTTGACCATAGATGCTGTCAGGCCCTTATCTTTATCAGGAGAGATAGGGGCGCAGACCTGATTGACATAGAGTAAAACCTGGTCCAGATAGAGGTCAATGTTTGGAATTTCTGCCCATTTGGGGTAGGAAAAGGTAGTTTTCATTTTCAACTCCTTTTTATCTAGTTTTAATAACTAGATTATAAAATAATAAAAATAGAAAGTCAAGTTTTAACTGCTTGTAGAAAGACTTAAATTATGCTATGATGGGAGAAACTAGTCAGAAATGAGGAGAAAAGATGGAGATTCGTTTAGCTTTTCCAAATGAAGTAGATGCCATCATGCAGGTGATGGAAGATGCTAAAAAATGTTTAGCAGATGTTGGTAGTGACCAGTGGCAAAATGGTTATCCAAATGCTGATATTATTATTGAGGATATTATCTCAGGTCAAGCCTACGTAGCCTTGGAAGAGGGAGAATTACTAGCTTATGCAGCCGTGACCAAGAGTCCAGAGGCAACCTATGAAGCCATTTATGAAGGAAAATGGCAAGCTGGAGAGTCAGAGTACCTAGTCTTTCACCGTATTGCTGTGGCAGCAGATGTGCAGGGACAGGGGGTTGCTCAGACTTTCCTAGAAGGCTTGATTGAAGGTTTTGATTATCTAGATTTTCGCTCAGATACACATGTTGCAAACAAGGCCATGCAGCATATATTTGAAAAACTCGGTTTTAAACAGGTTGGTAAGGTTCCAGTTGATGGAGAACGCTTGGCCTATCAAAAATTGAAGAAATAATGCAAAAGAAGTACGTAAAAATGCTCTACTTTTCGCCAATAGGAACCTTGTCTTTGGTTGCCGACGAGCAATATCTGTATGGCGTTTGGGTGCAGGAGCAGAAGCATTTTGAGAGGGGACTAGGAGATGAGACGATAGAAGCAGTTGTTAGTCATCCCATTTTAGACCCAGTTATTACTTGCTTAGATGCTTACTTTAAAGGCAAGTCTCAGGATTTATCCAACTTGCCCTTGGCTCCAATCGGAACGGATTTTGAAAAGAGAGTTTGGTCCTATTTACAGGGAATTCCTTATGGTCAGACAGTAACCTATGGACAAATCGCACAAGATTTGCAAGTGCCTTCTGCTCAAGCAATTGGTGGAGCAGTGGGGCGCAATCCTTGGTCTATCCTAGTACCTTGTCATCGTGTGCTAGGAGCAGGCAAGCGTCTGACAGGTTATGCTGCAGGAGTGGAAAAGAAAACTTGGCTCTTGGAGCATGAAGACGCAGATTTTAAAGATATAAAATAGAAAGTGAAAGACATGTTAGAATTTATCGAATACCCAAAATGTTCAACTTGTAAAAAAGCAAAACAAGAATTAAACCAACTCGGTGTGGACTATAAAGCCGTCCATATCGTGGAAGAAACACCTAGCCAAGAAGTGATTTTAAACTGGCTAGAAACCTCAGGGTTCGAGTTGAAGCAATTTTTCAACACCAGTGGAATCAAATACCGTGAACTAGGGCTGAAAGATAAGGTAGGAAGTCTGTCGAACCAAGAAGCAGCCGAGTTGCTAGCAAGCGACGGTATGTTGTTAAAACGTCCGATTTTAGTGGAGAATGGAACTGTTAAGCAAATCGGTTATCGAAAAGCTTACGAAGAATTGGGACTGAAATAGTTTTTACTTATCTCTTTGATAGATAAAATATATAACCTCCCTGTTTCAAAGTATGATAAACTAGTAGGTAGACAAAGTCTGTACCTGACCGTAGCAAATAATTTCATTGACGGCAGAAGTATGGTAGAATGAATCATTATCAGGAGAGGATGTTTTTATGAATGTTACAACGATTTTAGCATCAGATTGGTACCAAAACTTGATGCAATTGATTCCGGATGGCAAGCTGTTTAGCCTGCGTTCGGTCTTTGATGGAATTCCAAGAATTGTCCAACAGCTTCCAACAACAATTATGTTGACCATTGGTGGTGCCCTTTTTGGCTTGGTTTTGGCATTGATTTTTGCCATAGTGAAAATCAATCGTGTCAGGATTTTATATCCCTTGCAGGCCTTCTTTGTTAGTTTTTTAAAGGGGACACCGATTTTGGTACAACTCATGTTGACCTACTACGGAATCCCTTTGGCTTTGAAAGCACTCAATCAGCAATGGGGAACTGGTCTCAATATCAATGCTATTCCAGCTGCAGCTTTTGCGATTGTTGCCTTTGCTTTTAATGAGGCAGCTTATGCTAGTGAAACCATTCGTGCAGCCATTCTCTCAGTCAATCCTGGTGAGATTGAGGCAGCACGCAGTTTGGGTATGACGCGAGCACAAGTTTATCGTCGCGTGATTATTCCTAATGCGGCCGTTGTAGCGACTCCAACCTTGATCAATTCCCTAATCGGATTGACCAAGGGAACATCTCTAGCCTTTAGTGCGGGTGTTGTGGAAGTCTTTGCCCAAGCTCAGATTTTGGGTGGAGCTGATTATCGCTATTTTGAACGCTTCATCTCTGTTGCCCTTGTTTATTGGGTAGTCAATATAGGAATTGAAAGTCTTGGTCGTTTCATCGAGAGAAAAATGGCTATTTCTGCACCTGATACAGTGCAAACAGATGTGAAAGGAGACCTTCGTTAATGATTAAGATTTCGAATTTAAGTAAATCCTTTTCAGGACAGACTGTCTTGAATCATCTGGACTTGGATATCCAAAAAGGAGAAGTTGTAGCCTTGATTGGTTCTTCAGGAGCTGGAAAATCAACCTTCCTTCGCAGTCTCAATTATCTTGAAACTCCTGACAGTGGATCAATTCAGATTGATGATTTCTCAGTTGATTTTTCTAAAATCACTCAAGAAGAAATCCTAGCCCTACGTCGTAAGCTGTCAATGGTTTTCCAACAGTTTAATTTGTTTGAACGCCGCACAGCACTTGATAATGTGAAAGAAGGCTTGGTTGTTGTTAAGAAATTATCTGACCAAGAAGCGACTAAGATTGCCAAGGAAGAGTTGGCTAAGGTTGGGCTTTCGGACCGTGAAAACCATTATCCTCGACATTTATCAGGTGGTCAGAAGCAACGGGTTGCCCTAGCGCGTGCGCTTGCGATGAAACCAGATGTCTTGCTTTTAGATGAACCAACTTCAGCCCTTGACCCAGAATTGGTCGGAGAAGTAGAAAAATCTATTGCAGATGCTGCGAAGTCAGGTCAGACCATGATTTTGGTCAGTCATGACATGTCCTTTGTAGCCCAAGTGGCTGATAAGATTCTCTTCTTAGATAAGGGGAAAATCATTGAGTCTGGAACACCGGATGAGATTATCCACCATCCTAAAGAAGAGCGGACAAAAGAATTCTTCGCTAGTTACAAACGGACTTATATTTGATATAATAGAGAAAGAAAAACTCAGTTAGCTGGACTAGCTGAGTTTACTCTTTAAAAAAGATAGGAATGAGAGAAATCATGCTACTGCAACTATTTTCTTTATATTTCGAGAGTTTGATCTTGACCACCATCCTCGTCCTGATTTTTTTAGGGATTTGGATTGGACTGAGAGCCATGTCGGGAGTTGATAAGACAGCCAAGGCTCGCCAAGCCCATCTCTATGATATGATTATGATTGGAGTCTTGGTTGTTCCAGTATTATCCTTTGCGGTTATGAGTTTAATTCTTGTTTTCAAGGCATAATCCTTGCTTGATTGACAAGAAAGAGTTAGAATAAAGATAGTTACAACAAGAAAGAAGGAATCTATATGTACGATACTATTATTATCGGTGCTGGTCCTGCAGGAATGACTGCAGCCTTGTATGCTGCTCGAAGCAATCTCAAAGTAGGCTTGATTGAAGGTGGTCTGCCAGGTGGTCAGATGAATAATACATCTGATATCGAAAATTACCCAGGATACGCTAATATTAGTGGACCTGAATTGGCTGAAAAGATGTTTGAACCACTTGAAAATCTTGGTGTTGAGCATATTTATGGTTATGTTGAAAATGTCGAAGATCATGGTGATTTTAAGAAAGTGATTACCGATGATCAAACATATGAAACACGTACAGTTATCGTAGCGACTGGTTCTAAACACCGTCCTTTGGGAGTTCCTGGAGAAGAAGAACTAAATAGCCGTGGTGTTTCTTATTGTGCCGTTTGTGATGGTGCTTTCTTCCGTGACCAAGATTTGTTGGTAGTCGGTGGTGGAGATTCAGCGGTTGAAGAAGCCCTCTTCTTGACTCGCTTTGCTAAGACGGTTACCATTGTTCACCGTCGTGATCAACTCCGTGCCCAAAACGTTTTACAAGACCGTGCTTTCGCTAATGAGAAAGTCAGCTTTATCTGGGATTCTGTGGTTAAGGAAATCAAGGGTGAAAACCGAGTAGAATCTGTCGTATTTGAAAATGTGAAAACAGGTCAAGTGACAGAACAAGCCTTCGGTGGTGTCTTTATCTATGTTGGTTTGGACCCTCTTAGCGATTTTGTTAAAGAATTGAATATCCAAGATCAGGCAGGCTGGATTGTGACAGATAACCACATGAAAACTGCAGTTGATGGTATCTTTGCCGTTGGAGATGTTCGCTTAAAAGACCTTCGCCAAGTAACAACAGCAGTTGGAGATGGGGCTATTGCTGGTCAAGAAGCTTACAAGTTTATCACCGAACATAGTTAATACACTTCGAAAATCTCTTCAAACCACGTCAGCTTCGCTTTACCGTAGGTATGGGTACTGACTTCGTCAGTTCTATCCACAACCTCAAAACAGTGTTTTGAGCTGACTTCGTCAGTCTTATCTACAACCTCAAAGCAGTGCTTTGAGCTGTCTACAGCTAGCTTCCTAGTTTGCTCTTTGGTTTTCATTGAGTATAATCATAAAAAAGTTTCCAATCAGATGACTGGAAACTTTTTTTATAGTCTATTTCGGAAAACTTCGTACATGAGAATGGCTGCAGCAACACTGGCATTAAGACTTTGAACATGTCCATTCATCGGAATGGTAATCATTTCATCGACCTGTTTTTTGATGTTGCTAGAAATGCCTTTTCCTTCATTTCCGATGATGAGGGCGATTTTCCCTTTTGTATTCCATTTATGGCAAGGAGTCCCATTCATATCTGTTCCAAAGGTCCAGAAGCCTTCATCCTTGAGTTTATCTAAAGTTTGACTGAGATTGGTTACTCGGGCAATCGGAACGTGTTCAATAGCACCTGTGGCCGTTTTAGCAACGACAGGAGTAACTCCGACAGCACGGTGCTTGGGAATGATGACTCCTGAAACATTGGTCGCATCAGCGGTTCTTAAGATGGAGCCTAAGTTGTGAGGATCAGTTAAGCCATCCAGAATCAATAGAAGTGGATTTTCTTCTTGACGCGTTTTGGCAAGAATGTGATCTAGATCGCTATAGGCAAATTCAGATACTCGTAGAACAAAACCTTGGTGGACAGCACCTTCAGTCATCTCAGAGAGGGATTTTTTTGAAGTCCAAGAAATGGACACCTTCTTTTCTGTAGCCAGTTCCTTGACTTTCTCAAGATTCTTACCTCGGAGATCTTCTTGGAGGTAAAGTTTGTTTCCTGTGTTTGCAAGGAGGGCTTCGGTAACGGCGTGGACGCCATAGACAATATCATTTGTTTTCATGCCTCTATTATAACACAAAACCCCGTCTTGCAACGGGATTTTCTTTATTCTAGAATTAGTAAACCATCTTTAACTGCAAATGGGTCTTTTTCATTGATACGATCGTAAAACATGATTCCGTTAATGTGGTCAATTTCATGCTGAACAACGATGGAGTTGTAGCCTTTGAGTTTGATACGGTGTTTTTCTCCATCCTTGTCAAAGTAGTCAACCGTAACGCGGGCATGGCGAACTACATAGCCAGGTACGTTGCGGTCAACAGACAGGCAACCTTCTCCTTCACCAAGAGCAGCGTCTTGAACAGAGTGAGAGACGATTTTTGGATTGTACATAATAGCTTGCAAGTCGTAAGCTTCCTGTGGAGTTTCGCCTTCTTCGACAATGTTTGGCACCAAAACAGCGATAATACGTTTTGATATATCTAATTGAGGGGCAGCAAGTCCAACCCCACCTCGGAGCCCCATTTTCTCAGCCATGACAGGATCTTGGGAATGTTTCAGGAATTGCATCATCTTTTCGCCAAGAATGATTTCCTGATCAGATAGGGGGAAAGTGACTTCCTCAGCAACTGCGCGTAGGGTAGGATTCCCTTCGCGGATAATATCGTTCATATCAATTAAGTGAGCAGCTTTTGTAATACGTTCTATAGCAGACATTTTCTCTCCTTTCATTACTTCTACATGATATCACAAAATGACAAGGAATGAAAGCATTATGGCATCGAGCTTTTATAGAAAATGCCTACTAGGTTCGATTCAATTGTGAAAGAATTACTTATCTGTGATATAATAAAAAGAAAAGGCTTGCATTAGAAAGTAGGGAGAATGAAGATGCAAAGAAGACAAGATAGACATAAACGTGGACCAGTTTTTCGTTTTATGAGGGGTTTTGTAAACTTTTTTAGGAGTTATCGCAAGTGGAGTAATAAGGGATTTGTGGCGATACTCTTGCTAGCAGTTGCTTTATCAATGGGCTTGGTCTTGATGTTTGAAAGCTTCCAAGGAATCCCTTTAACCAGTCAAAAAAAGGATGCCATTTCTCAAGAAGCAAATACGACGAATCAAAATGCTAAAGATCAGGAAGAGGAAAAAACTGCTAGAATTATGGCCAACGGGGACCTCCTTTATCATATTCCCATCTATCGTTCTGCTTTAAAAGAAGATGGAACCTATGATTTTCATGAAAATTTTGATTATGTGAAACCATGGCTCAAACAAGCAGACTTGATTATAGGTGATTTTGAAGGTACTGTGAACAAGGACCACTATTTGGCAGGTTATCCTCTCTTTAATGCACCTGGCGAAGTTATGGATGCCATCAAGGATGCTGGTTATCAAGTGCTAGACTTGGCGCATAACCATATCCTAGATTCACAAATAGAAGGTGTGGTTTCAACTGCAGATGCTATTGAAAAGGCAGGAATGACACCTATTGGAGTGTATACGCATGAGTCCCGTGATCAAGCTCCACTGGTTATCAAGGAAGTGAACGGCATCAAGGTTGCACTTTTGGCCTATTCTTATGGTTTTAATGGAATTGAGCAAAGTATTTCTCAAGAAGACTATAACCGCTATCTTTCAGACCTAAATGAAGACAAGATGAAGGCTGAAATTGAACGAGCAGAGAAGGAAGCAGATATCACCATTATCATGCCTCAGATGGGTGTGGAGTATCGCTTGGAACCAACTGAAGAACAAAAGGTTCTTTATCACAAGATGATTGATTGGGGAGCGGATATTATCTTTGGAGGGCACCCTCACGTAGTTGAACCATCTGAAACGGTTGAAAAAGATGGAGACAAGAAACTCATTATCTATTCAATGGGGAACTTCATTTCCAATCAACGAATTGAAACCATGCAAGATGAAGAGAATGCTAAGTGGACAGAGCGTGGTGTGCTCATGGATGTGACTGTTAAGAAAAAAGCCGGTAAGACGACAATCGAAACTGCCAAAGCACATCCTTCTTGGGTAAATCGTACACCGAAAGGAACCTATTCTCCAGAAGGTTATCCACTCTTCCTTTACCAAACCTATATCTTAGAAGATTTTATCGAGGGTGGTAGTCATCGTGACCAGTTAGATGAAGCGACTAAGGAACGAATTGATACAGCCTATAAAGAAATGAACGAACATGTGGGATTGAAGTGGGATTAGCTTGAATCCAGAGGTAAGTAAATGACGATTAAGGTAATTGCAACAGATATGGACGGGACCTTGCTGGATGCTAGAGGCCAGCTTGATCTCCCACGCTTGGAAAAGATTTTAGATCAGTTGGATCAAAGGGGTATTCGTTTTGTCATCGCGACGGGCAATGAAATTCACCGCATGAGGCAACTACTGGAGCACTTGGTTGATCGAGTGGTTCTGGTTGTTGCAAACGGTGCTCGTATTTTTGAAAACAATGAACTGATTCAGGCTCAGACTTGGGATGATGCCATTGTCGATAAGGCTTTGGCTCATTTCAAGGGTCGAGCGTGTCAGGACCAGTTTGTTGTAACGGGGATGAAGGGTGGTTTCGTCAAAGAAGGTACGATTTTTACAGATCTTGAAAGTTTTATGACTCCAGAAATGATTGAAAAATTCTACCAACGGATGCAATTTGTGGATGAACTAACCTCTGACCTCTTTGGTGGTGTGCTCAAGATGAGTATGGTTGTTGGTGAGGAACGTTTGAGTTCGGTTTTGGAAGAAATCAATGACCTCTTTGATGGCCGCGTTCGGGCTGTATCAAGTGGCTATGGTTGCATTGATATCCTTCAAGCTGGAATTCATAAAGCATGGGGCTTGGAAGAATTACTCAAGCGCTGGGACTTGAACCCCCAACAAATCATGGCTTTTGGTGACAGTGAAAATGATGTTGAAATGCTTGAAATGGCTGGAATTGCCTATGCGATGGAAAATGCTGATGATAAAGCCAAAGCTGTGGCGACTGCTCTAGCGCCAGCCAACAGCCAAGGAGGAGTTTATCAAGTCTTGGAAAACTGGTTAGAAAAAGGAGAATGAAGTGGCAGTACAGTTATTAGAAAATTGGTTACTAAAGGAACAAGAAAAAATCCAAACCAAGTATCGTCACTTAAATCAAGTTTCTGTTGTAGAGCCAGACATTCTTTTTATTGGGGATTCCATTGTCGAATATTATCCTCTGCAGGAACTATTTGGGACTTCGAAGACGATTGTCAATCGAGGCATTCGAGGTTATCAGACAGGGCTGTTACTAGAGAATCTAGATGCGCATCTTTACGGTGGAGCAGTAGATAAAATTGTCCTTTTGATTGGGACAAATGATATCGGAAAAGATGTGCCTGTGAATGAGGCTCTCAATAACCTCGAAGCTATCATACAATCCATTGCTCGCGATTATCCATTGACTGAGATTAAATTGCTTTCTATTTTGCCAGTCAATGAGGGAGAGGAGTACAAGCAGACAGTCTATATCCGCACGAATGAAAAAATTCAGAAATGGAATCAAGCCTATCAAGAGCTTGCTTCGGCCTATATGCAGGTGGAATTTGTGCCAGTTTTTGATAGTTTGACAGACCAGGTAGGCCAACTCAAAAAAGATTATACAACTGATGGGTTGCACCTTAGTGTTACTGGTTATCAGGTTTTGACTAAAGCTTTGAAAGACTATCTTGTGTAGTTAGTTGATTTCCTTTTTGCATTTTCGTGTTAGATAAGGTATAATGGTTTTACTGTCTTTTGGGGTCGTTACGGATTCGACAGGCATTATGAGGCATATTTTGCGACTCGTGTGGCGACGTAAACGCTCAGTTAAATATAACTGCAAAAAATAACACTTCTTACGCTCTAGCTGCCTAAAAACCAGCAGGCGTGACCCGATTTGGATTGCTCGTGTTCAATGACAGGTCTTATTATTAGCGAGATACGATCAAGTCTTGTCTAGCGGCTTGATAAGAGATTGATAGACTCGCAGTTTCTAGGCTTGAGTTATGTGTCGAGGGACTGTTAAACGAATACATAACCTATGGTTGTAGACAAATATGTTGGCAGGTGTTTGGACGTGGGTTCGACTCCCACCGGCTCCATTATTAATTGGTGAAACGTTGTTAAATCAACGTTTTTTATTTTGAAGTTCTTTATAAAAACTAAAAAAATGAACTTAACGTTCAAAAATTAGACATAACAAATTAAAAAATATACCGACTTTTATCTCCCTGAATGATATAATGATTGTATATTGTGGATTTATTGTAATGTTGTGTTTGATTTTCAAAAATAACAATTATCCAGAAAAAGAGGCTATGTAACATAGTTTTGAAATGATTCTTGAATTTGAACATTGGGTATAATTGAGTACGATGTTTAAAAAATTTTTGAATATAGACTTAGATACTTTATCTTGGTTGATAGAGTATTTACTTTAAAATACAAGGGGAAGCGGTTAAAAATTAAATAAACAAAAAATGATGTTTATTCGTGATGTTAGGTTTGATAAATCCAATCGTTCTAGTATTTTTATTTTTGGAGAATTACTCAAGAGGCTGAAGAGGACGGTTTGCTAAATCGTTAGGTCGTGTAACTGGCGCGAGGGTTCGAATCCCTCATTCTCCGTTAGAATAATCTTGAGATTTTCTAAAGAAACACTCTTAGGGACTTTTTCCAAGAGTAAATTTTATAAAGAGGTGTATTATGAAAAAAGTTAAGTTGCTTGGTATTTTAGCGCTCTCAGCAGTTGTCTTAGGTGCTTGTTCTTCAGTTCCGAGTCAGTCAGGGTCGAATTCTGACAAAACCGAACAAACCGATAAGAAAGAAGAATCAGTCAAAGAAAAAGTTACAAAAGATGCTGAAACTTTATTAGATGCAGTTTTGACTACTGATATTGCTAAGTTTAAAAAGATTTACGGCGAAACCTATGAAAAATGGACTGAGGCAGTATTTGCGGTTCAAACTAGTGAAAAGGTAAAAGATGATGGTCTTACACCAGCCTCTACCTATTCTGTTCAATGGCATGCTGATTTCCCTATTGAAACACCAGAAGAAACAATTACTGGTTTCTTAAAAGTAAGACGAAAAATGTTCCAAGAGATTGGTTCTTACTCTATTAAAGATGTTAAGTTAGACGAATCAGGGAGTTCAGCTACTGTAACTTTTACATCTAAAAAGTTGCATTCTAAGGGCTTGGCTTCTTCAACAAGAGACGTTTTAACTACTCTAATTGGAGGGATTGACAACTTAGGTAAGTACAATACTGCGGGATCAAATGTTGATATTAAACGATACCAAACATTAATTTCATACTGGATTTTTGAGCATCTGTTTAGGCATGATTTTACTATCTATAACGATGTTGACCCTAACTTAGCGTATACACCATTTACTACTGGAGATTTTGATACTGAAATCAAATTAACCAAAGATAAGGATGGCAACTGGCTTATCTCTCAAGAGGATTATCGTACTCTAGCGACTGAGTTAATTGATAATACAGAAGGTTATGATACTGTTGTCCGAAGTAATGTTTCAAAATCTAACGACAAAGGCAAATCCAGTGATAAATCGACAGACAACTCAACAGACAAATCCTCAGATAAAAAAGATAAAAGTAGTATCTGATAATTAGTTTAAAAAGTAAAGCAAGTAGTTTATAATAGCTACTTGCTTTATTTCGTTTTATTAGCAAAAAAGATACAACATTTGTCGCATCCCCCAAAATAATTGTTCTTTTCCACGGAAGACATGGGATTCGAACCCACGCACGCTGTTACACGCCTACCGCGTTTCCAACACGGCCTCTTAAGCCTCTTGAGTAATCTTCCAATACTTACTCAAATAGTCTACCATAAAGGCCCTTATCTTGCAATAAAAATTCTAGAAATAAGAAAAATGATAGATTTTGAAAGAAAATGATAAAAAATGCTTGACTTTTAAATAAAGTGTGATAGAATGAATAGTGTAAACGATAACAGGAGGTGATTCGGTGTTAAAAACAGAGCGGAAACAACTGATTTTAGAGGAGTTAAATCAACATCATGTAGTTTCTCTAGAAAAATTAGTTAGTTTGCTAGAGACCTCAGAATCAACGGTTCGAAGAGACTTGGATGAGTTGGAAGCGGAAAACAAGCTTCGTCGCGTGCATGGTGGAGCAGAATTGCCCCATTCCTTGCAGGAAGAAGAAACCATTCAAGAAAAATCTGTCAAAAACCTTCAAGAAAAGAAGTTGTTAGCTCAGAAAGCAGCCTCTCTCATCAAGGAACAAGATGTCATCTTTATCGATGCAGGAACAACGACTGCTTTTTTGATTCATGAATTGGTCAATAAGAATGTTACAGTCGTGACCAACTCCATTCACCATGCTGCACAGTTGGTTGAAAAGCAGATTCCAACTGTCATGGTTGGAGGAAGTGTTAAGATGGCGACAGATGCTAGCATCGGGGGAGTTGCTCTTAACCAGATTAACCAATTGCACTTTGACCGTGCCTTTATCGGGATGAATGGTGTGGACGATGGCTATTATACGACTCCTGATATGGAGGAGGGAGCTGTGAAGCGTGCTATTTTGGAAAACGCCAAACAGACCTATGTCTTGGTGGATTCGTCTAAAATTGGGCAAACTTGCTTTGCCAAGGTAGCACCACTCAAACGAGCTATTGTTATCACAAGTCAAGGGCATGAGCTCTTGCAGGTTATTAAGGAGAAAACGGAGGTAATAGAAGTATGATTTATACAGTCACACTCAATCCATCCATTGATTATATCGTTCGTTTGGACCAAGTTCAAGTCGGTAGTGTCAATCGTATGGACAGTGATGATAAGTTTGCTGGTGGGAAAGGAATCAATGTCAGTCGTGTTTTGAAGCGCTTAGATATTCCAAATACAGCGACGGGATTTATCGGAGGCTTTACTGGTAAATTTATCACAGATACTTTGGCTGATGAAGAAATCGAGACACGTTTTGTTCAAGTGGCAGAAGATACTCGTATCAATGTTAAAATCAAAGCAGACCAAGAAACAGAAATCAACGGAACGGGTCCAACTGTTGAGCCCGAACAACTTGAAGAGTTAAAAGCCATTCTTTCAAGTCTGACTTCAGAAGATACAGTTGTCTTTGCAGGTTCAAGTGCTAAGAATCTAGGTAATGTTATCTACAAGGATTTGATTGCCTTGACGCGCCAGACTGGTGCGCAAGTGGTTTGTGACTTTGAAGGACAGACTTTGATTGATAGTTTGGACTACCAGCCACTTTTGGTCAAACCAAACAATCATGAACTTGGAGCGATTTTTGGGATTAAACTCGAAAGTTTAGATGAAATTGAGAAATACGCTCGAGAACTCCTAGCTAAAGGAGCTCAAAACGTCATTATCTCTATGGCTGGTGATGGTGCCCTTCTTGTCACATCTGAGGGAGCTTACTTTGCTAAACCAATCAAGGGGACAGTCAAAAATTCAGTTGGGGCTGGTGATTCTATGGTCGCTGGATTCACAGGTGAATTTGTCAAATCTAAAGATGCAGTAGAAGCCTTCAAATGGGGAGTTGCTTGTGGAACAGCAACGACATTCTCAGATGACTTGGCAACGGCAGAATTTATTAAAGAAACATATGAAAAAGTTGAGGTAGAAAAACGATGAAAATTCAAGATCTATTGAGAAAAGATGTTATGTTGCTGGATTTGCAAGCAACTGAAAAAAAAGCTGTCATCGACGAGATGATTAAAAGTTTGACAGACCACGGTTATGTGACAGATTTTGAAACCTTTAAAGAAGGCATTTTGGCGCGTGAAGCTCTCACTTCTACAGGTTTGGGTGATGGTATCGCAATGCCTCACAGCAAAAATGCTGCTGTCAAAGAAGCGACAGTTCTCTTTGCCAAGTCAAACAAGGGTGTTGACTACGAGAGCTTGGATGGACAATCAACTGACCTCTTCTTCATGATTGCAGCTCCAGAAGGTGCCAATGACACCCATTTGGCAGCATTGGCAGAATTGTCTCAATACTTGATGAAAGACGGATTTGCTGACAAACTTCGTCAAGCAACATCAGCTGACCAAGTTATCGAACTTTTTGACCAAGCTTCAGAAAAAACTGAAGAGCCGGTTCAAGCACCTACCAATGACTCTGATGACTTTATCGTTGCTGTTACAGCTTGTACGACAGGTATTGCCCACACTTACATGGCCCAAGAAGCCCTTCAAAAAGTGGCTGCTGAAATGGGTGTTGGAATTAAGGTCGAAACCAACGGTGCTAGCGGTGTTGGTAACCAACTAACTGCGGAAGACATTCGTAAGGCTAAAGCTGTTATCATCGCTGCAGACAAGGCGGTTGAGATGGATCGTTTCGATGGCAAACCATTGATCAATCGTCCGGTTGCTGACGGGATCCGTAAAACAGAAGAGTTGATTAACTTGGCTCTTTCAGGAGAAGCGGAAGTCTACCGTGCCACTAATGGTGCAAAAGCTGCAACAGCAAGCAACGAAAAACAAAGCCTTGGTGGTGCCTTCTACAAACACTTGATGAGTGGTGTATCTCAAATGTTACCATTCGTTATCGGTGGTGGTATCATGATTGCCCTTGCCTTCTTGATTGACGGTGCTTTGGGTGTTCCAAATGAAAATCTTGGTAATCTTGGTTCTTATCATGAGTTAGCTTCTATGTTCATGAAAATTGGTGGTGCAGCCTTTGGCTTGATGCTTCCAGTCTTTGCAGGTTATGTTGCCTACTCTATCGCTGAAAAACCAGGTTTGGTAGCAGGTTTCGTGGCTGGTGCTATTGCCAAAGAAGGTTTTGCCTTTGGTAAAATCCCTTATGCAGCAGGTGGTGAAGCAACATCAACTCTTGCAGGTGTCTCATCTGGTTTCCTAGGTGCCCTTGTAGGTGGATTTATCGCAGGTGCTTTGGTTCTTGCTATCAAGAAATACGTTAAAGTTCCTCGATCACTTGAAGGTGCTAAATCAATCCTTCTATTGCCACTTCTTGGAACAATCTTGACTGGATTTGTCATGCTAGCTGTTAACATCCCAATGGCAGCAATCAACACTGCTATGAATGACTTCCTAGGCGGTCTTGGAGGAGGTTCAGCTGTCCTTCTTGGTATCGTTCTTGGAGGAATGATGGCTGTTGATATGGGTGGACCAGTTAATAAAGCAGCCTATGTCTTTGGTACAGGTACGCTTGCAGCGACTGTTTCTTCAGGTGGTTCTGTGGCTATGGCAGCAGTTATGGCTGGAGGAATGGTGCCCCCACTTGCAATCTTTGTTGCCACTCTTCTCTTTAAAGACAAATTTACTAAGGAAGAACGCAACTCTGGTTTGACAAACATCATCATGGGCTTGTCATTTATCACTGAGGGAGCGATTCCGTTTGGTGCAGCTGACCCAGCTCGTGCGATCCCAAGCTTCATCCTTGGTTCAGCAGTAGCAGGTGGACTCGTTGGTCTTACTGGTATCAAACTCATGGCGCCACACGGAGGAATCTTCGTTATCGCCCTTACTTCTAATGCTCTCCTTTACCTCGTTTCTGTCTTAGTAGGAGCAATTGTAAGTGGTGTGGTCTATGGTTATCTACGTAAACCCCAAGCATAAAACTTATACTCTTCGAAAATCAAATTCAAACCACGTCAGCATCGCCTTGCCGTACTCAAGTACAGCCTGCGGCTAGCTTCCTAGTTTGCTCTTTGATTTTCATTGAGTATTAGATATAAAATGAAAAGATTGGACCGTTTGGTGCAGTCTTTTTCTCTTTCCGAAATGCCTGTGAAATATGGTATAATAGAAGAATGGCAAACAAGAATACAAGTAAAACAAGACGGAGACCGTCTAAAGCAGAACTCGAAAGAAAAGAAGCGATTCAACGAATGTTGATTTCGTTGGGAATCGCCCTTTTATTGATTTTTGCAGCCTTTAAATTAGGGGCTGCAGGTATCACCCTTTACAATCTAATTCGCTTGCTGGTAGGTAGCCTAGCTTATTTGGCAATATTTGGTATCCTGCTCTATCTCTTCTTCTTCAAGTGGATACGAAAACAGGAAGGACTCTTATCAGGATTTTTCACCATATTTGCTGGCTTACTCTTGATTTTTGAGGCCTACTTGGTTTGGAAATATGGTTTGGACAAGTCGGTCTTAAAAGGAACTATGGCTCAGGTTGTGACTGATTTGACTGGTTTTCGAACGACCAGTTTTGCTGGTGGAGGCTTGATTGGTGTTGGACTCTATGTGCCAACAGCCTTTCTCTTCTCAAATATCGGTACTTACTTTATTGGTTCTATCTTGATTTTAGTGGGTGCTCTCCTAGTCAGTCCTTGGTCTGTTTACGATATTGCTGAATTTTTCAGTAGAGGCTTTGCCAAATGGTGGGAAGGGCATGAGCGTCGAAAAGAGGAACGATTTGTTAAACAAGAAGAAAAAGCTCGCCAAAAGGCTGAGGAAGAGGCTAGATTAGAAAAAGAAGAGGCTGAAAAAGCCTTACTCGATATGCCTCCTGTTGATATGGAAACGGGTGAAATTCTGACAGAAGATGTTGTGCTTGACGTTCCATCTGTTCCGGAAGAAGAGTGGGTAGAACCAGAAATCATCCTGCCTCAAGCTGAACATGAATTCCCTGAACATGAGGAGGTCTTTGATGATGAAGATGTACAAGTTGATTTTTCAGCCAAGGAGGCTCTTGAATATAAACTTCCAAGCTTACAACTCTTTGCCCCAGATAAACCAAAAGACCAGTCGAAAGAGAAGAAAATCGTTCGTGAAAACATCAAAATCCTAGAAGAAACTTTTGCTAGTTTTGGTATTAAGGTAACGGTTGAACGGGCTGAAATTGGGCCGTCAGTGACCAAGTATGAAGTCAAGCCAGCAGTCGGTGTACGGGTTAACCGCATTTCCAATCTAGCAGATGACCTCGCTCTAGCCTTGGCAGCCAAGGATGTCCGGATTGAGGCTCCAATACCTGGTAAATCCTTAGTCGGGATTGAGGTTCCTAACTCTGAGATTGCGACGGTATCCTTCCGCGAACTATGGGAACAATCTCAAACGAAAGCAGAAAATCTCTTAGAAATTCCTCTAGGAAAGGCAGTTAATGGCACCGCAAGAGCTTTTGACCTTTCCAAGATGCCCCACTTGCTAGTTGCAGGTTCAACGGGTTCAGGGAAGTCAGTAGCTGTTAACGGCATTATCGCTAGCATCCTCATGAAGGCGAGACCTGACCAAGTTAAATTTATGATGGTCGATCCTAAGATGGTTGAGTTGTCTGTTTACAATGACATTCCCCACCTCTTGATTCCAGTTGTGACCAATCCACGCAAAGCCAGTAAGGCTCTGCAAAAGGTTGTGGATGAAATGGAAAATCGTTATGAACTCTTTGCCAAGGTGGGAGTTCGGAATATTGCAGGTTTTAATGCCAAGGTAGAAGAGTTCAATGCCCAGTCTGAGTACAAGCAGGTTCCGCTACCGTTCATTGTCGTGATTGTGGATGAGTTGGCTGACCTCATGATGGTTGCCAGCAAGGAAGTGGAAGATGCCATCATTCGTCTCGGACAGAAGGCGCGTGCTGCAGGTATCCACATGATTCTTGCAACCCAGCGTCCATCCGTTGATGTCATTTCTGGTCTGATCAAGGCCAATGTCCCATCTCGTGTCGCTTTCGCAGTTTCATCAGGAACAGACTCCCGTACTATTTTAGATGAAAATGGAGCTGAGAAACTGCTTGGTCGAGGAGATATGCTCTTTAAACCGATTGATGAAAATCATCCAGTTCGTCTCCAAGGATCCTTTATCTCGGATGATGATGTTGAACGCATCGTAAACTTTATCAAGGCTCAGGCAGATGCGGACTACGATGAGAGTTTTGATCCAGGTGAGGTTTCTGAAAATGAAGGTGAATTCTCAGATGGTGAAACTGGTGGAGATCCGCTTTTTGAAGAAGCCAAGGCTTTGGTAATCGAAACTCAGAAAGCTAGCGCATCTATGATTCAGCGTCGTTTGTCAGTTGGATTTAACCGTGCGACCCGTCTCATGGAAGAGCTTGAGATGGCAGGTGTCATTGGTCCAGCTGAAGGTACCAAACCAAGAAAAGTTTTACAACAATAAAAAAATAGCTTCTTTCCAAGTTTGGAAGGAGGCTATTTTAGTGATTATTGATTAGTTTTATTTTCCGAAGTTGGACTATTGGACTGTTTTTCATTTTCAGTAGCAGGTTTACTTGGAGTAGGAGCAGGAGTAGTAGAGTCCTGAGTTGCTGTTTTCTGCTCTTCTTTTTTCTCTTCCTTGACGCTAGCTTTTGGTGTTTCCTCTTGCTGTGTTTTTTCTTGAGAAGTGTTATTTTCCTTATTGGGACTAGTGTTTTCCTGAGGGGATTCCTTTTGAATTTCTTTGACAATGGTTGTCGTCTGGCTTGTCGTAGGTTCTTTTTTAGTATTTTTGTTATTATCCAAGGCGTTCATAATCGTGATACTTGCGGTAATTAAGCCAAGGATACTACCGATAGTAGCAACGGTTTTTTGAAAGACTGTAAAGCCTTTTTTGATGTGTTCTGTTTTTGGTTTTGAAGTTCTACGATAATTAGACATACATTCTCTCCTTTAATTAAAATTTATTATACCGCATTTCTTTAAAAAAATCTTAAAAAAAGAGGAATTGCCCTTTCTTGTCGCAGGCACCGTTTCATGATACAATAGAAGGAGTGATTTTAGAAAGTGTGAGAAAACATGATTTACTTTGATAATTCGGCGACGACCAAGCCCTATCCTGAAGCACTTGAAACCTATATGCAGGTCGCTTCAAAAATTTTAGGAAATCCATCTAGTCTCCATCGTTTGGGAGATCAGGCAACACGAATCTTAGATGCTTCTCGTCAGCAAATTGCAGATTTAATCGGTAAGAAAAGTGAGGAAATCTTCTTTACTTCTGGTGGGACAGAAGGAGATAACTGGGTTATCAAGGGTGTGGCCTTTGAAAAGGCTCAGTTTGGAAAGCACATCATTGTATCAGCCATTGAACATCCGGCAGTCAAAGAGTCAGCCCTTTGGTTGAAAAGTCAAGGATTTGAAGTAGATTTTGCTCCAGTTGATAACAAAGGATTTGTAGATGTTGAAGCGTTATCAGATTTGATAAGACCTGATACGACCCTCGTTTCCGTCATGGCTGTGAACAATGAAATCGGCTCGATTCAACCTATTCAAGCTATTTCAGAACTATTGGCAGACAAGCCAACTATTTCCTTCCACGTTGATGCGGTTCAGGCACTTGCCAAGATTCCGACTGAAAAGTATCTGACAGAACGAGTGGATTTTGCGACTTTCTCTAGTCACAAGTTTCACGGAGTTCGAGGTGTTGGATTTGTCTATATCAAGTCTGGCAAGAAGATTACGCCTCTTTTAACAGGTGGTGGTCAGGAACGTGATTACCGTTCGACAACTGAAAATGTGGCAGGAATTGCAGCGACAGCCAAGGCTCTCCGCTTGTCTATGGAAAAGCTAGATATCTTTACTAGCAAGACTGGTCAGATGAAGGCAGTGATTCGCCAAGCACTTCTGGACTATCCAGATATTTCTGTCTTTTCAGATGAGGAAGACTTTGCCCCTCATATTCTGACTTTTGGAATCAAGGGTGTTCGTGGTGAAGTCATCGTTCACGCCTTTGAAGACTATGATATTTTTATCTCAACGACCTCTGCTTGTTCGTCCAAGGCAGGGAAACCAGCCGGAACCCTGATTGCCATGGGAGTAGATAAAGATAAGGCTCAGTCAGCTGTGCGTCTTAGCCTAGACCTTGAAAATGATATGAGTCAGGTCGAGCAGTTCTTGACCAAGTTAAAATTGATTTACAATCAAACTAGAAAAGTAAGATAGGAGCATTCATGCAGTATTCAGAAATTATGATTCGCTACGGTGAGCTGTCAACCAAGGGCAAAAACCGTATGCGTTTCATCAATAAACTTCGCAATAATATTTCAGACGTTTTGTCTATCTATCCCCAAGTTAAGGTAACGGCAGATCGTGACCGTGCCCACGCTTACCTCAATGGAGCAGATTATACAGCAGTAGCAGAATCGCTTAAACAAGTTTTTGGAATTCAAAACTTTTCCCCTGTTTATAAGGTTGAAAAATCTGTAGAAGTTCTGAAGTCTTCTGTCCAAGAGATTATGCAGGACATCTACAAGGATGGCATGACCTTTAAAATTTCTAGCAAGCGTAGCGACCACAACTTTGAGTTGGATAGTCGTGAACTCAATCAAACCCTTGGAGGTGCTGTTTTTGAAGCTATTCCAAATGTGCAAGCTCAAATGAAAAGTCCTGACATCAATCTTCAGGTGGAAATCCGTGAAGAAGCAGCCTATCTTTCTTATGAAACTATTCGTGGGGCTGGTGGTTTGCCAGTTGGAACTTCAGGTAAAGGCATGCTTATGTTGTCAGGAGGGATTGACTCACCTGTAGCAGGTTATCTTGCACTTAAGCGTGGGGTGGATATTGAGGCTGTTCACTTTGCCAGCCCACCATATACTAGTCCTGGTGCCCTTAAAAAAGCCCAAGATTTGACTCGAAAATTGACCAAGTTTGGGGGCAATATCCAGTTTATCGAAGTGCCTTTCACAGAGATTCAAGAGGAAATTAAGGCCAAGGCGCCAGAAGCCTATCTCATGACCTTGACGCGTCGTTTTATGATGCGGATTACCGACCGTATTCGTGAGGTACGAAATGGTTTGGTTATCATCAATGGGGAGAGTCTAGGTCAAGTAGCCAGCCAAACCCTTGAAAGCATGCAGGCTATTAACGCTGTGACCAACACTCCCATCATTCGTCCTGTGGTTACCATGGATAAGTTGGAAATCATTGATATTGCACAAGAAATCGATACCTTTGACATTTCAATCCAGCCATTTGAAGACTGTTGTACCATTTTTGCGCCAGATCGTCCAAAAACAAATCCTAAGATTAAGAATGCAGAGCAATATGAAGCTCGCATGGATGTTGAAGGTTTAGTTGAGCGAGCTGTGGCTGGAATCATGATTACTGAGATTACACCGCAGGCTGAAAAAGATGAAGTGGATGACTTGATTGACAATCTGCTCTAATCAGAAAATCCAGAAGAATTTAGAAAAATAAATGAAAAAGTTAGTTTTTAATTCCAAAAATGGAAGCAAAACTAACTTTTTTTCTATAATTGTGATATAATAAAATAAAATTTTGAATATAGAGAGTTTTCTGACAATGAATCAATCCTACTTTTATTTAAAAATGAAAGAACACAAACTCAAGGTTCCTTATACAGGTAAGGAACGCCGTGTACGTGTTCTTCTGCCTAAAGATTATGAGAAAGACACGGATCGTTCCTATCCTGTTGTTTACTTTCATGACGGGCAAAATGTTTTTTATAGTAAAGAGTCCTTCATTGGCCATTCATGGAAGATTATCCCAGCTATTAAGCGTAATCCTGACATCAGTCGCATGATTGTCGTTGCCATTGACAATGATGGTATGGGGCGGATGAATGAGTATGCGGCTTGGAAGTTCCAAGAATCTCCTATCCCAGGGCAGCAGTTTGGTGGTAAGGGTGTGGAGTATGCCGAGTTTGTCATGGAGGTGGTCAAACCTTTTATCGATGAGACCTACCGTACCAAATCTGACCGCCAGCATACGGCTATGATTGGTTCCTCACTAGGCGGCAATATTACCCAGTTTATCGGTTTGGAATACCAAGACCAAATTGGCTGTTTAGGGGTCTTTTCATCTGCTAACTGGCTCCATCAAGAAGCCTTTAATCGCTATATTGAACGCAAGAAACTATCGTCTGACCAGCGTATCTTTATCTATGTTGGAACTGAAGAAGCAGATGATACGGACAAGACCCTGATGGCTGGTAATATCAAACAAGCCTATATCGATTCGTCTCTTCGGTATTACCATGATTTGATATCAGGTGGGGTGCACTTAGATAATCTTGTCTTGAAAGTTCAGTCTGGTGCCATCCATAGTGAAATCCCTTGGTCGGAGAATTTACCAGACTGTCTGAGATTTTTTGCAGAGAAATGGTAAGTTAGAAAAGGAGAAATCAAATGCATATTGAAAACCTTAGCCACTGGAGTGGCAATCTTAACCGTGAAATGTATCTTAATCGTTATGGACATGCTGGGATTCCAGTTGTGGTCTTTGCTTCATCAGGTGGTAGTCACAATGAATACTATGATTTTGGCATGATTGATGCTTGTGCTTCCTTTATC
The DNA here is from genome assembly GCF_023109515.1 of Streptococcus mitis. Taxonomy (GTDB): domain Bacteria; phylum Bacillota; class Bacilli; order Lactobacillales; family Streptococcaceae; genus Streptococcus; species Streptococcus mitis_CS. Next base: position 823,376 of record NZ_JALDUM010000001.1, on the reverse strand, counting down.
GAGGAAGGCCGTGTCCAGTTTTTTACCCTATCCAGTGTAGACAGTGAGAGCTGGTTGGCCACTTGGAAAAATGGTCACGACCAAGCAGAGATGCACCGTGCCTACGAGCGCTATGTGATTGAGGAGGCCATTCCTTTTATCAAGCATAAGACAGGTTGGTTTGATGGTATGATGACGACAGGTTGCTCGATGGGCGCCTACCATGCAGTCAACTTTTTTCTCCAACATCCAGATGTCTTTACCAAGGTGATTGCTCTTAGTGGTGTTTACGACGCACGTTTCTTTGTTGGCGATTACTACAATGACGATGCTATTTATCAAAACTCGCCAGTAGATTATATCTGGAATCAGAATGACGGCTGGTTTATTGACCGTTACCGTCAGGCAGAGATTGTGCTGTGTACGGGTCTTGGAGCCTGGGAACAAGACGGTCTACCATCTTTCTACAAGCTTAAAGAAGCCTTTGACCAGAAACAAATTCCAGCCTGGTTTGCTGAATGGGGACACGATGTCGCCCACGACTGGGAATGGTGGCGCAAACAAATGCCTTATTTCCTCGGCAATCTCTATTTATAAAAGGAGTGACCTATGAATTACCTTGTTATTTCTCCCTACTATCCACAAAACTTTCAACAGTTTACCATCGAACTAGCCAATAAAGGTATTACCGTCTTGGGAATTGGTCAAGAGCCTTACGAGCAATTGGATGAACCTTTACGTAATAGCCTGACAGAATATTTCCGTGTTGATAATCTTGAGAACACAGACGAAGTCAAACGTGCAGTTGCTTTTCTCTTTTATAAGCATGGCCCAATTGATCGCATCGAATCTCATAATGAATACTGGCTTGAGCTGGACGCAGCACTCAGAGAACAATTCAATGTCTTTGGTGCCAAACCAGAGGATCTCAAAAAGACAAAATATAAGTCTGAAATGAAGAAACTCTTCAAAAAAGCTGGTGTCCCTGTAGTCCCTGGAGCTGTTATTAAGACGGAAGCAGATGTGGATCAAGCAGTGAAAGAAATCGGTCTTCCAATGATTGCCAAACCTGATAATGGAGTTGGGGCAGCCGCAACCTTTAAACTTGAGACTGAAGACGATATCAATCACTTCAAGGCCGAATGGGATCATTCAACTGTTTATTTCTTTGAAAAATTTGTCACTTCCAGCGAAATCTGTACCTTTGATGGGCTTGTGGACAAGGATGGTAAGATTGTCTTTTCAACAACCTTTGACTACGCCTATACACCGCTTGATCTCATGATGTATAAGATGGACAATTCCTACTATGTTCTTAAGGATATGGATCCCAAATTACGTAAATATGGTGAGGCTATCGTCAAAGAATTTGGTATGAAAGAACGGTTCTTCCATATCGAGTTCTTCCGTGAGGGGGACGATTACATTGCTATTGAGTACAATAACCGTCCCGCAGGTGGTTTTACAATTGATGTTTATAACTTTGCTCACTCTTTGGACCTCTATCGTGGTTATGCAGCTATTGTTGCGGGAGAAGAGTTTCCTGCATCAGAGTTTGCCCCTCAGTATTGTTTGGCTACTTCTCGCCGTGCAAATGCTCATTATGTCTATTCTGAGGAGGATTTACTTGCCAAATACAGTCAGCAGTTCAAAGTTAAAAAAATCATGCCAGCAGCCTTCGCGGAACTTCAAGGAGATTACCTTTATATGCTGACAACTCCGAGTCGACAAGAAATGGAACAGATGATTGCAGATTTCGGACAACGTCAAGAATAAGAACTATCGGATTAAGGAGAATGACCTTCTTAATCCTTTTGTTTTTTTATAAGAAATAAAACCGCTTTCTCATATAATCTTTCGGAAAAGTAGTTGCTAAAAGATATAAAAATTGATAGAATAAGGATTGTCTAAAAAATTTTAAGGAGAATCTATCAAATGGATTTCACATGGGCAATTAAATATGCCACTGAATTTTTGGGAACTGCTATTTTGATCATTCTTGGAAATGGTGCAGTTGCCAACGTTGAACTTAAAGGTACGAAAGGTCACCAAAGTGGCTGGATCGTTATCGCTGTTGGTTATGGTATGGGGGTTATGATCCCAGCCTTGATGTTTGGTAACGTATCTGGAAACCACATCAACCCAGCCTTCACTCTTGGACTTGCAATCAGCGGTCTCTTCCCTTGGGCACAAGTTGCGCCTTATATCATCGCACAAGTTTTGGGTGCTATCTTTGGTCAAGCCTTGGTTGTGGCAACACACCGCCCATACTACTTGAAAACTGAAAATCCAAACAATATCTTGGGTACTTTCTCAACAATTTCAAGTTTGGATAATGGTACAAAAGAATCACACTTTGCGTCAACTATTAATGGTTTTGTAAACGAGTTTGTTGGTTCATTTGTTCTTTTCTTTGCAGCCCTTGGTATGACTAAAAACTTCTTTGGTGCTGAACTAGTATCAAAAGCACAAGCAGCTATTAATGCTCAAGTTGCTCAAGCAACTACTCAAGGTCAAACAATTCCTCAAGAGCAAGTAACAGCAGCACTTGACCAAGCTAAAGAACAAGTAGCACCATTTATGACATCTGGTCTTGGAATTGCTCACTTGGCACTTGGTTTCCTTGTTATGGCCTTGGTAACATCACTTGGTGGACCTACAGGACCTGCCTTGAACCCAGCCCGTGACTTTGGACCACGTCTCCTTCATGCTTTCCTTCCAAAATCAGTTCTTGGTGAGCACAAAGGTGATTCAAAATGGTGGTATTCTTGGGTACCAGTAGTAGCACCGATTGCAGCAGCAATTGCGGCAGTAGCTATCTTCAAATTCCTTTACCTATAAGAAATTGAAACCGAGGAAATCCTCGGTTTTTTAAGTGAAATTTTTACGAAAAATCAGTAAATCTGAGCATAATTTCTTGTAAAAAATTCTAAAATCCTTTAAAATAAAAGAGTTGGAGGAATTTATGAATGTAAATCAGATTGTACGGATTATTCCTACTTTAAAAGTTAATAATAGAAAATTAAATGAAACATTTTATATAGAAACCCTTGGCATGAAGGCCTTGTTAGAAGAGTCAGCCTTTCTGTCACTAGGTGATCAAACAGGTCTAGAAAAGCTGGTTTTAGAAGAAGCTCCAAGTATGCGCACTCGTAAGGTAGAGGGAAGAAAAAAACTAGCTAGATTGATTGTCAAGGTGGAAAATCCCTTGGAAATCGAAGAACTCTTATCTAAAACAGATTCGATTCATCAATTATATAAAGGTCAAAACGGCTACGCTTTTGAAATTTACTCTCCAGAAGATGATTTGGTTTTGATTCATGCGGAAGATGATAGAGAAAGTCTAGTAGAAGTAGAAGAAAATCCTGAATTTCAAACAGATTTGGAATCAATTTCTTTAAGTAAATTTGAGATTTCTATGGAATTACATCTCCCAACTGATGTCGAAAGTTTCTTGGGAGTATCTGAAATTGGGGCATCCCTTGATTTTATCCCAGCTCAGGGTCAAGATTTGACTGTGGACAATACGGCTACTTGGGATTTATCTATGATCAAGTTCTTGGTAAATGAACTAGATATAGCAAGTCTTCGCAAGAAATTTGAGTCTACCGAATATTTTATTCCTAAGTCTGAAAAATTCTTCCTTGGTAAAGATAGAAATAATGTTGAATTGTGGTTTGAAGAAGTATGAAGTGGACCAAGATTATTAAAAAAATAGAAGAACAAATCGAGGCAGGGATTTATCCCGGAGCCTCTTTTGCGTATTTTAAGGACAATCAATGGACGGAGTTCTATTTAGGCCAGAGTGACCCAGAGCATGACTTACAGACTGAGGCAGGACTAGTTTACGACCTAGCCAGTGTCAGCAAGGTTGTTGGGGTTGGTACCGTTTTTACCTTCTTGTGGGAAAAAGGTCAATTAGATATTGACAGACCGGTAACAGATTTTTTAGCTGAGAGTGATTATCCAGACATCACTATTCGTCAGCTCTTAACTCACGCTACAGACCTTGATCCGTTTATTCCCAATCGTGATCTTTTAACAGATTCAGAATTAAAGGAAGCGATGTTTCATCTCAATAGACGAAATCAGCCAGCCTTTCTTTATTCGGATGTCCATTTTTTGCTGTTGGGTTTTATTTTGGAAAGAATCTTTAATCAAGACTTGGATGTGATTTTACAAGAACAAGTTTGGAATCCTTGGAGAATGACGGAAACCCAATTTGGGCCTGTTGAGCATGCTGTTCCAACAGTTAGAGGTGTCGAGGAAGGTCTGGTACATGATCCCAAGGCTCGCCTCCTAGGCAGACATGCAGGGAGTGCTGGTTTGTTTTCGACTGTAAAGGATTTACAAATCTTTTTAGAGAACTATTTAGCAGATGATTTTGCAAGATATTTGAGTAAAAATTTTTCTCCTTTGGATGACAAGAAACGTTCTTTGGCATGGAATTTGGATGGAGATTGGCTAGACCATACGGGCTATACAGGTACCTTTATCATGTGGAATCGTCAGAATCAAGAAGCGGTCATTTTTCTATCGAATCGTACCTATGAAAAGGATGAGAGGGCTCAATGGATTGTAGACCGTAATCAAGTGATGGACTTGATTCGCAAAGAAGAGTAAGGAGAGACATGTCAAACAGTTTAAAAGGGACTCTATTAACAGTTGTGGCTGGGATTGCTTGGGGCTTGTCAGGAACGAGTGGCCAATACCTGATGGCACACGGAATTTCGGCTCTGGTTTTGACCAACTTGCGTCTTTTAATCGCTGGTGGAATTCTCATGCTCTTGGCTTATGCTACTGCAAAGGATAAAATGCTGGCCTTTTTAAAGGATAGAAAGAGTTTGCTGTCTCTTCTCATTTTTGCTCTAATTGGCCTCTTCCTCAATCAATTCGCCTATCTAACTGCTATTCAGGAGACCAATGCAGGAACCGCGACGGTGCTTCAGTATGTTTGTCCTGTCGGGATTTTAATTTATAGCTGTATCAAGGATAAGGTGGGGCCAACACTGGGAGAGATTGTTTCCATCATATTAGCCATCGGAGGGACCTTCCTGATCGCCACTCATGGGCAGTTGGACCAGTTATCTATGACACCTGCAGGTCTGTTCTGGGGTCTCTTTTCTGCTCTGACTTACGCCCTGTATATCATTTTGCCCATAGCCTTGATTAAGAAGTGGGGGAGCAGTTTGGTCATTGGTGTGGGAATGGTCATAGCAGGTTTAGTCGCCCTTCCTTTTACAGGAGTTCTACAGACTGCTATCCCAACTAGTCTTGATTTTCTCCTTGCATTTGCGGGCATTATCCTTATCGGTACTGTCTTTGCCTATACAGCCTTTCTAAAAGGAGCCAGTTTGATAGGGCCGGTCAAGTCAAGTTTGTTGGCTTCAATTGAGCCAATTTCGGCTGTTTTCTTTGCCTTCTTAATCATGAATGAACAATTTTATCCCATTGATTTTCTTGGTATGGCAATGATATTGTTTGCTGTAACTCTGATTTCGTTGAAAGATTTAGTCTTAGAAAAATAAAAAGACTCTTTGTCGTCCGTGACAGAGAGTTTTTGCGTGGTAATCTAATTATTTTCAAGATAAAATTCAAAGCGTTCGCCTACATACTGACTTTTTACGTATTCAAATGCAGTACCATCTTCTAGATAGGAAACCTGAGTCAAACCAAGAATAGCATGTCCTTTTTCAACTTCCAAATAGTGGGCAATCTTTTCTTTAGCAAGACGAGCATAGATGGTCTGCTGTGATTTGCCTATACGGTAGCCGTGTTTTTGCAAGGTTTGGAAGAAATGACTAGTGATTTCTTCTTTTTTAAAGTCCTTAATGAATTTTTCAGGAATAGAAGCAACTTCATAAACTAGAGGAACTTGGTCGGCATAGCGAACCCGCTCCATTCGGATAATATTTTCGGTAGGAGAAATTCCTAGCTTGGCAACTTCCTGCTCATTGGGAATGGTTTTTCTGTAGGAAATGAGTTGGCTAGAGGGAACTTTACCTTGGGACTTAACAATTTCAGTAAAACTGGTTGTGCCTCTCATCTTTTCTTGTACACGTGTACTGGATACAAAGGTGCCGCTTCCTACACGGCGCTCTAAAACTCCTTCTTCGACCAAGAGGGAAATAGCTTGGCGGAGGGTCATGCGACTGACCGCAAACTGCTCTGCTAAATCTCGTTCACTTGGAAGTCTCTCACCGATGGCCCAACGATGTTCGTCAATATCCTTTTTAATCTGGTCATGGATTTTCATATAAGCGGGTAGCATATTTTTCACTTCATTTCTATCTTTTCTCTATTGTACCCCAATAAACTAGAAAAAGTCAAACTTCGCCTTGTTTAGTTGGTAATTCGCCCTTATTTGTGATAGAATATTGAAAAAAGATATTTCTTTTGAGAAAGGAAAAAGATGAGCAACATTTCAACTGATTTGCAAGATGTAGAAAAAATCATCGTATTGGACTATGGTAGCCAATACAACCAGCTGATTTCACGCCGTATCCGTGAGATTGGTGTTTTTTCAGAACTAAAAAGCCATAAAATTTCAGCTGCTGAAGTTCGTGAAATCAATCCTGTAGGAATTATTCTATCAGGTGGTCCTAACTCTGTATACGAAGATGGTTCATTCGATATTGACCCAGAAATCTTCGAACTCGGAATTCCTATTTTGGGAATTTGTTACGGTATGCAGTTATTGACCCATAAACTTGGAGGAAAAGTTGTCCCTGCAGGTGACGCTGGAAATCGTGAATATGGTCAATCAACTCTTACTCACACTCCATCAGCTCTTTTTGAATCAACACCAGATGAGCAGACTGTGTTGATGAGCCATGGTGATGCGGTTACTGAGATTCCTTCTGACTTTGTTCGTACAGGTACATCAGCTGACTGCCCTTATGCAGCCATTGAAAACCCAGATAAACACATTTACGGTATCCAATTCCACCCAGAAGTTCGTCATTCTGTATACGGAAATGATATCCTTCGTAACTTTGCTCTTAACATCTGTAAGGCTAAAGGCGACTGGTCAATGGATAACTTCATTGATATGCAGATCCAAAAAATTCGTGAAACCGTCGGTGATAAACGTGTCCTTCTTGGTCTATCAGGTGGTGTTGACTCTTCAGTTGTTGGAGTTCTTCTCCAAAAGGCTATTGGCGATCAATTGATTTGTATCTTCGTAGACCACGGTCTTCTTCGTAAAGGAGAAGCGGACCAAGTTATGGACATGCTTGGTGGTAAGTTTGGTTTGAATATCGTCAAAGCAGACGCTGCTAAACGTTTCCTTGATAAACTTGCTGGCGTTTCTGACCCTGAACAAAAACGTAAAATCATCGGTAATGAGTTTGTCTATGTATTTGATGACGAAGCAAGCAAGCTCAAAGATGTGAAATTCCTTGCTCAAGGTACCTTATACACAGACGTTATCGAGTCTGGTACGGATACAGCTCAAACTATCAAGTCACACCACAACGTGGGTGGTCTTCCAGAAGACATGCAATTTGAATTGATTGAACCACTCAATACTCTTTATAAAGATGAGGTTCGTGCTCTTGGTACAGAACTTGGTATGCCAGACCATATCGTATGGCGCCAACCATTTCCAGGACCAGGACTTGCTATCCGTGTCATGGGTGAAATCACTGAAGAGAAACTAGAAACCGTTCGTGAATCAGACGCTATCCTTCGTGAGGAAATTGCTAAAGCAGGTCTTGACCGCGATATCTGGCAATACTTCACAGTGAACACAGGTGTTCGTTCAGTCGGTGTTATGGGTGACGGTCGTACTTATGACTACACGATTGCAATCCGTGCGATCACCTCTATCGATGGTATGACTGCTGATTTTGCCAAAATTCCTTGGGATGTTCTTCAAAAGATTTCTGTACGTATCGTAAACGAAGTGGATCACGTTAACCGCATCGTCTATGATATTACAAGTAAACCACCTGCAACAGTTGAGTGGGAGTAAAGCTATAAATACTTTACTCTTATAGTAAATGAAAAATAAGGATTTCGAGAGAACAAAATCGTTCTCTCTTTTTTTAGCTGAATATTTTAAGTAAAAGGTTAAGCTATTCTTTCATAAAACAAGACAGAATGGTTGCCTCCAAAGTCTCATCATAAGAGAACAGTTATATTCTCTGGATCTACTTTTGAGATGGTAAAAATAGATATACTGATATCCATTCTTTTTATCATATCCTTGATTTCTTAAGTTTTAAAGACAGTTTAATCAGGATTCCTTTTATATATCGATTAAGAAATAAATAATCTGTCTTGAATCCTACCATAGATGTATAAAGAGTCATTTTGTTTTTTTGTTTCATATCAGTATCAATCCGTTCTGATATTGTTTTTTGAATTGTAGAAAATTCTAGTACAGTAGTTAGGAAGTTTTTATAAATTTATTGTATTTAATTCTTGAGTTGATACCTTTACTTTTTTAGTTAATTATGTAATAATATTAACAATACAAATAAATGAAAGTTGGTGTTTCTATTGCATAAAGCAGTAAAACAAGAAAAAGGTCATGGCTATCTCCGTAAAACTAAGTTAGGTTTGTTAAGTGGCATTATCCTAACGACTGCTTTAGGGAGTTTATTTTTAAATGGGATTGTAAGCGCTGACGAACAACCAAATTCAAGTACACCTCCTAATGCAGCACAGACTCCTCCTAGCGAAACTGTGGTTCAAAGTGAGTATGAAACGAGTACAACACATACGGTAAAAGAAACCGAGTTAAAAGCTAAAGTTGAAGAAGTAAAAGCTTTAGGGGTTAAGGTTACAGAAACACCCACTGAAAATGTAGGTGTTGCAAATAGTTCTTCTGAGGTTACACATTTACGCGCAACTGCTGAAGAAAAAGTAGATGCTCAAATTCGTGATTTAGAGTCTGCAAAAGCTGAACAAGAACAAGTGAAAGCGGATAGAGTTAAGATTGATGAGTTTAAAAATACTTTTATTAATGCTAATTATATCAAAGTAAAAGCTAGATTAGTTTCTCAGGTAAATAGTCGAGATATTGATGAAGATGTCTCGAAAGAAGCTTCAGTTAGTCCAATTACATCAAGTAATGGGGAACTTCATTACTTGAAAGCGAATGAATTGGAGTTAACTGATTCTCAAGGTTTGTATAATGCAGTATCGAAACCAACTACTGAGGAAGTTACAGAAACATTTATTAAGGTACCTGCTCGAATTGGAATTACAGATAAATATGCAACAAATCGTGTGAATATCGGGTATCCTGCTCGTATAGTGGAACTAACTCCAAACACTGTGTATAGTTACACCATCACACCTCGTTCAGATAGTGTTTTATCTAGTATTTACGGTATCGGTAGTATTGAGACAACTGCTAAATTTGAGTATACACTACCTGAAAAAACCAAACTTTACGCTACATTTAGCAGTAAACCTGTTGAGACTCATGTAATTATTAAAAACTTAACTCGACGTGCTGAAAATCATACTGATTTCATTGGTTACACTCGAACTTATACTTATAAGGATAAGCAAGGAAATATTATTCCAATTAAAGATTTATATGCGAAATTCTTAGATGTCCAAGGTTTTAAGGGGAAAGGGGTTATAACGTCTTCTGATATTCCAAAATCTAAATTATCCGAGTTTGAATTACGTTCAGTTGGTGCTGATTACACTTATAGACAAGAAACATCTTTACTTGGAGAAAATACAATTTCTCAAAAAGAGTACATTGCTAGTAAAGTAGTTCCTAATAAACGTAATCAGTTTACACCTCGCATTGTTTATGCATCAAATCTCCAAAGAGTTGAATTGACAGATACAGAAAAAGCAATCAACGGTGTGTCTCGCACTTTCCATACTGTTACTTATACAGAAGTTCAAAACAAAGGTTTAGTGACTCAGAAGTTTGTAAACGAACAAGGTGTTGAAATTGCACCTAGTGTTAAATCTGAACTTAAAGAAGTAGGTTCTGAGGTATCTTTAACTCATCCGACCGATTTAGACTTTGAGAACAAGCGTTATACCTTTAAAGAACAAGACAAACAAGATATTACAGAGATTGTGAAAGGTGAAACTGTCATTACCTATGTGTATAAACAGAAGTATGAGAACAACTTACCACCTGTAGAAACAGAAACAAAAATTCCAATTACGACAACTTATGTAGAAGACAAAACAATCGACTATGGTAAGGAAATTGTTGAATCGAACGGTAGCGAAGGTAAAATTGTAACTACAACACCTAAAATTGTGAATGAACTTGATGGTATTGTAACTGACGGTAAGCCGACTGAAAAAGAAACTCCTATGGTACCAAAAGTAGTTAAAGTAGGTACTAAACCTAAAGTTGTAGAAACAACTACTCCATATACAACACGTTATGTAGAAGATAATACAAAAGATAAAGACTATCGAGAAGTAACAAGAACTGGTAAAGCTGGTAAAACAACTACTACAATAACTTATACCTTGGATCCTAATACAGGAGCAGTAACACCGAATGAACCAACCACGATTACTGAAGAAGCAGTAGAAGAAGTTATCACAGTCGGTACGAAACCAAAGGTTGAGGCACCAAAGGTTGAAACGCCAAAAGTTGAAACGCCAAAAGTTGAAACACCAAAGGTTGAAACACCAAAGGTTGAAACACCAAAGGTTGAAACACCAAAGGTTGAAACGCCAAAAGTTGAAACGCCAAAAGTTGAAACGCCAAAAGTTGAAACACCAAAAGTTGAAACACCAAAGGTTGAAACGCCAAAAGTTGAAACGCCAAAGGTTGAAACGCCAAAAGTTGAAACACCAAAGGTTGAAACGCCAAAAGTTGAAACACCAAAGGTTGAGACACCAAAGGTAGAAGTACCAAAATCAAAGACACCAACTGAACAATCGACAAAAGAAACTTCACAAATTCCGACTTCTGTAGCAAGTAAGAGAGAGGAATTGCCTAATACAGGTACAGAAGATCATGCTAATCTTGTAGTCTTAGGACTTCTAGGAGTTTTGAGTGGATTTGGATTTCTTGCACACAAGAAAAAAGAAGTGGAGAAATAGTTTTTTCTAACCTATATTAGAAAAGGGCTCACATCTGTGGGCTTTTTCTCTTTGACAATCTTTTTGCTTTAATAATCTAAAAGATTAGAATTGTCAAAACAATCTGTCTAGGCTTGATTTTATGGCTTATTTACTATAAAATGAGAAGGAAAAACGTCAAACTTTTATATTGCAAATAGGAGAAAACATGACAAAAACATTAAAACGTCCAGAGGTTTTATCACCTGCAGGGACTTTAGAGAAGCTAAAGGTAGCTGTTCAATATGGAGCAGATGCTGTCTTTATCGGTGGTCAGGCCTATGGCCTTCGTAGCCGTGCCGGAAACTTTACTTTCGAACAGATGGAAGAAGGTGTCCAGTTTGCGGCCAAGTATGGTGCTAAGGTTTATGTGGCTGCCAATATGGTTATGCACGAAGGAAATGAGGCTGGTGCTGGTGAGTGGTTCCGTAAACTACGTGATATCGGAATTGCAGCAGTTATCGTATCTGACCCAGCTTTGATTATGATTGCAGCGACTGAAGCGCCTGGTCTTGAAATCCACCTCTCTACCCAAGCAAGTGCGACTAACTATGAAACACTTGAGTTCTGGAAAGAACTAGGTTTAACTCGTGTCGTTTTGGCGCGTGAGGTTTCAATGGAAGAATTGGCAGAAATTCGCAAACGTACAGATGTTGAGATTGAAGCCTTTGTTCATGGAGCCATGTGTATTTCTTACTCTGGTCGTTGTACTCTTTCAAACCACATGAGTATGCGTGATGCTAACCGTGGTGGTTGCTCTCAGTCTTGTCGTTGGAAGTACGACCTTTACGATATGCCATTTGGGAAGGAACGTAAGAGTCTTAAAGGTGAAATTCCTGAAGAATTTTCAATGTCAGCCGTTGATATGTCCATGATTGACCATATCCCAGATATGATTGAAAACGGTGTGGACAGTCTCAAGATTGAAGGACGTATGAAGTCTATTCACTACGTATCAACAGTAACAAACTGCTACAAGGCAGCTGTTGATGCTTATCTAGAAAGTCCAGAGAAGTTTGAAGCTATCAAGCAGGACTTGATTGATGAAATGTGGAAGGTTGCCCAACGTGAATTAGCAACAGGTTTCTACTATGGTACACCATCTGAAAATGAGCAGTTGTTTGGTGCTCGTCGTAAAATTCCTGAGTATAAGTTTGTCGCTGAAGTGGTTTCTTACGATGATGCGACACAAACAGCAACCATTCGCCAACGGAACGTCATTAACGAAGGGGACCAAGTTGAGTTTTATGGCCCAGGTTTCCGTCATTTTGAGACTTATATCGAAGATTTGCATGATGCTAAAGGAAATAAGATCGATCGCGCTCCAAATCCAATGGAACTATTGACTATCAAGGTTCCACAACCTGTTCAAGCTGGAGATATGGTTCGAGCTCTCAAAGAAGGTCTCATCAATCTTTATAAGGAAGATGGAACCAGCGTCACAGTTCGTGCTTAATAAATATGTAGGGGACGAAAGCTTTCTAGTTGCTTTCCCTTTAATCCTATTTACTAAAAGAACATTAGGTTAAAAAAATATATTAATTTCCATCCGAGATTTCATCTCGGATTTTTTCATTATTTTTCAGAAAGACCTAGATAATAGACGGATTTATTACAAGTTTTTTCCAAAATTTTCTATATAATAGACTTAAAAATAGTAAAATTGTAAATAATTTTCATTAAACGCTTTCAATGTTAGTAAAAAGTTGACAAATCCAATTTTTAGGACTAAACTAAGTAAGTAAATTTTAATTAAAAGGAGAATTCGTCATGAATTTAACATTTTTCGGTCTATGTCTTGCCTGTATGGGTGTATCTCTTGGTGAAGGTATGTTGATGAACGGTTTGTTGAAATCAGTTGCTCGCCAACCAGATATCATCTCAGAACTACGTAGTTTGATGATCCTAGGGGTTGCCTTTATTGAAGGTACTTTCTTCGTTACTCTTGTCTTTTCATTTATCATCAAATAAAAGAAGTATAAATTGAAAAAGGGAGGATTTTAGATGGAAGAAAGTATTAATCCAACCATCAATATTGGTCCTGTTACCTTTAATTTAACCATAGTAGTTTTGACTTTGTTGACTGTAGCACTTATTTTTGGCTTTATTTATTGGGCAACTCGAAATATGACTTTGAGACCCACAGGAAAACAAAATGTATTAGAGTATTTATTTGATTTTGTTGTTGGATTTACAAAATCAAACCTTGGTCCAATGATAAAGGATTATTCTCTCTTTTATTTCTGTTTATTCCTATTTATGGCCATTGCAAATAATATTGGCTTAATGGCTAGAATTCAGACTACAGATGGTGTAAATCTTTGGACCTCACCAACAGCAAATTTGTCATTTGACTTGGTCTTGTCTTTTACAATTATCTTAATGACTCACGTAGAAGGAATTCGTCGTCGTGGAATCAAAAAGTATTTAAAAGCATTTGTAACACCAGGTTTTATGACACCAATGAATCTCTTGGAAGAAGTTACCAATCTCCTTTCACTTGCATTGCGGGTCTTTGGTAATATCTTTGCAGGGGAAGTGATGGCAAGTATGTTAGTCCTACTTTCTCATCAGGCCTTCTATTGGTATCCTATTGCTTTTGGAACAAATCTAATCTGGACTGCATTTTCTGTTTTTATTTCTTGTGTACAAGCATATGTATTTACATTGTTATCTTCAATGTACCTAGGAAATAAAATTAATGATGAAGAATAGAAAGGAGTAGTTTATGAATGTAACAGTAGGTGAATTACTTGGTGATTTTATACTAATCGCTGGTTCCTTTATTCTCTTGCTAGTCTTGGTTAAGAAATATGCTTGGTCAAATTTGACTAGTATTTTCGAACAAAGAGCAGAAAAAATTGCAGCAGATATTGACGGAGCTGAACAAGCACGTCAAAAAGCAGAAGTATTGGCTCAAAAACGCGAAGATGAATTGGCTGGTAGCCGTAAAGAAGCTAAGACAATCATTGAGAATGCGAAAGAAACAGCTGAGAAAAGCAAAGCTAGTATTTTAGCAGATGCTAAGCTAGAAGCAGGACGCTTGAAAGAAAAAGCGAACCAAGAAATTGCTCAAAATAAAGCTGAAGCTTTACAAAGCGTTAAGGGTGAGGTAGCAGATTTGACAATCAGCTTGGCTGGTAAAATCATCTCACAAAACCTTGACGGTCATGCCCATAAAGAACTCATTGATCAGTATATCGATCAGTTAGGAGAAGCTTAATGGACAAGAAAACAGTAAAGGTAATTGAAAAATACAGCATGCCTTTTGTCCAATTGGTTATAGAAAAAGGAGAAGAAGACCGTATCTTTTCAGACTTAGCTCAAATCAAGCAAGTTGCTGAAGAAACAGCCTTACCTTCTTTTTTAAAAAAAGTGGCAGTAGACGAGTCTGACAAGGAAAAAACAATTGCGTTCTTCCAAGATTCAGTATCATCTTTATTGCAAAACTTTATTCAGGTTCTTATCTACAATCACAGAGCAAATCTTTTTTATGATATTCTTGTAGATTGCTTGAACCGACTTGAAAAAGAAACAAATCGATTTGAAGTGACGATTAGGTCAGCTCATCCTTTAACGGATGAACAGAAGAGTCGCTTGCTCCCTTTGATTGAGAAAAAAATGTCTCTTAAAATAAGGAGTGTAAAAGAACAAATCGATGAAAGTCTTATTGGTGGTTTTGTCATTTTTGCCAATCACAAGACAATTGATGTGAGTATTAAACAACAACTTAAAGTTGTTAAAGAAAATTTGAAATAGAAAGTGGTGTTCTTTTGGCAATTAACGCACAAGAAATCAGCGCTTTAATTAAGCAACAAATTGAAAATTTCAAACCCAATTTTGATGTGACTGAAACAGGTGTTGTAACCTATATCGGGGACGGTATCGCGCGTGCTCACGGCCTTGAAAATGCCATGAGTGGAGAGTTGTTGATTTTTGAAAACGGCTCTTATGGTATGGCTCAAAACTTGGAGTCAACAGACGTTGGTATTATCATCCTAGGTGACTTTACAGATATCCGTGAAGGCGATACAATCCGCCGTACAGGGAAAATCATGGAAGTCCCAGTAGGTGAAAGTCTGATTGGTCGTGTTGTGGATCCGCTTGGTCGTCCAGTTGACGGTCTTGGAGAAATCTACACTGATAAAACTCGTCCAGTAGAAGCACCAGCTCCTGGTGTTATGCAACGTAAGTCTGTATCAGAACCATTGCAAACTGGTTTGAAAGCTATTGACGCCCTTGTACCGATTGGTCGTGGTCAACGTGAGTTGATTATCGGTGACCGTCAGACAGGGAAAACAACCATTGCGATTGATACAATCTTGAACCAAAAAGGTCAAGATATGATCTGTATCTACGTAGCGATTGGACAAAAAGAATCAACAGTTCGTACGCAAGTAGAAACACTACGTCAGTACGGTGCCTTGGACTACACAATCGTTGTGACAGCCTCTGCTTCACAACCATCTCCATTGCTTTTCCTAGCTCCTTATGCTGGGGTTGCCATGGCGGAAGAATTTATGTACCAAGGTAAGCATGTTTTGATCGTTTATGATGATTTATCAAAACAAGCGGTAGCTTATCGTGAACTGTCACTCTTGCTTCGTCGTCCTCCAGGTCGTGAAGCTTTCCCAGGGGATGTTTTCTACCTTCACAGCCGTTTGCTTGAGCGCTCAGCTAAAGTTTCTGATGAACTTGGTGGTGGATCAATTACTGCCCTACCATTTATCGAGACACAAGCAGGAGATATCTCTGCCTATATCGCAACCAACGTGATTTCAATCACTGATGGACAAATCTTCCTTGGTGATGGTCTCTTCAATGCGGGTATTCGTCCAGCCATCGATGCGGGTTCATCTGTATCTCGTGTAGGTGGTTCTGCACAAATCAAAGCCATGAAAAAGGTTGCTGGTACACTTCGTATCGACCTTGCTTCATACCGTGAGTTGGAAGCCTTCACTAAGTTTGGTTCTGACTTGGATGCGGCAACACAGGCTAAGTTGAACCGTGGACGTCGTACAGTTGAAGTCTTGAAACAACCTGTTCACAAACCATTACCTGTTGAGAAACAAGTAACCATTCTCTATGCTTTGACACATGGTTTCTTGGATACTGTTCCAGTAGATGATATTGTTCGTTTCGAGGAAGAGTTCCATGCCTTCTTTGATGCTCAACATCCAGAGATTTTGGAAACCATTCGTGATACAAAAGACTTGCCAGAAGAAGCAGTCTTGGATGCTGCGATTACAGAGTTTCTCAATCAAACCAGCTTCCAATAAGAATAGAGGTGTCAGATGGCAGTATCTCTAAATGATATTAAAACAAAAATCGCCTCAACAAAAAATACTAGTCAAATCACAAATGCCATGCAGATGGTATCAGCTGCTAAGCTAGGTCGTTCTGAAGAAGCTGCTCGCAACTTCCAAGTTTATGCTCAGAAAGTTCGTAAACTTTTGACGGATATTCTTCATGGGAATGGAGCTGGTAGTTCAACCAATCCGATGTTGATTAGCCGTCCAGTTAAGAAGACAGGCTATATCGTCATTACATCAGACCGAGGTTTGGTTGGAGGTTATAATTCTTCTATTTTGAAAGCCGTTATGGAGCTGAAAGAAGAATACCATCCAGACGGTAAAGGTTTTGAAATGATCTGTATTGGTGGAATGGGAGCTGATTTCTTTAAAGCTCGTGGTATTCAACCACTTTATGAACTACGTGGCTTGGCAGATCAACCAAGCTTTGATGAAGTTCGTAAGATTATTTCAAAAACTGTTGAAATGTACCAAAATGAACTTTTTGATGAACTCTATGTCTGCTATAACCACCATGTCAATACGCTAACCAGTCAAATGCGTGTGGAGCAAATGCTTCCGATTGTTGACTTGGATCCAAATGAAGCGGATGACAGTTACAGTTTGACCTTTGAGTTGGAAACTAGTCGAGAAGAAATTTTGGAGCAGTTGTTGCCTCAATTTGCAGAAAGTATGATTTATGGTGCTATTATCGATGCTAAGACAGCTGAAAATGCTGCTGGTATGACAGCCATGCAAACAGCGACAGATAATGCTAAGAAAGTTATTAATGATTTGACAATTCAGTATAACCGTGCCAGACAGGCGGCGATTACACAAGAAATTACAGAAATCGTAGCAGGAGCTAGTGCCTTAGAATAGGCACTAGTCCAGCTCGTATGAAAATGAACTTAGGACCTAGTTAAGCTAGGACCGACAGTATCTTATATAGAATAGGAGAAGGAGATGAGTTCAGGTAAAATTGCTCAGGTTATCGGTCCCGTTGTAGACGTCTTGTTTGCAGCAGGGGAAAAACTTCCTGAGATTAACAATGCACTTGTCGTCTACAAAAATGACGAAAGAAAAACAAAAATCGTCCTTGAAGTAGCCTTGGAGTTGGGAGATGGTATGGTCCGTACTATCGCCATGGAATCAACAGATGGTTTGACTCGTGGAATGGAAGTATTGGACACAGGTCGTCCAATCTCTGTACCAGTAGGTAAAGAAACTTTGGGACGTGTCTTCAATGTTTTGGGAGATACCATTGACTTGGAAGCTCCTTTTACAGAAGATGCAGAGCGTCAGCCAATTCATAAAAAAGCTCCAACTTTTGATGAGTTGTCTACCTCTTCTGAAATCCTTGAAACAGGGATTAAGGTTATCGACCTTCTTGCCCCTTACCTTAAAGGTGGTAAGGTTGGACTTTTCGGTGGTGCCGGAGTTGGTAAAACTGTCTTGATTCAAGAATTGATTCACAACATTGCCCAAGAACACGGTGGTATTTCAGTATTTACCGGTGTTGGGGAACGTACTCGTGAGGGTAATGACCTTTACTGGGAAATGAAAGAATCAGGCGTTATCGAGAAAACAGCCATGGTATTTGGTCAGATGAATGAGCCACCAGGAGCACGTATGCGTGTTGCCCTTACTGGTTTGACAATTGCTGAATACTTCCGTGATGTAGAAGGCCAAGACGTGCTTCTCTTTATCGATAATATCTTCCGTTTCACTCAGGCTGGTTCAGAAGTATCTGCCCTTTTGGGTCGTATGCCATCAGCCGTTGGTTACCAACCAACACTTGCTACGGAAATGGGTCAATTGCAAGAGCGTATTACATCAACTAAAAAGGGTTCTGTAACCTCTATCCAGGCTATCTATGTGCCAGCGGATGACTATACTGACCCAGCGCCAGCAACAGCCTTCGCTCACTTGGACTCAACAACTAACTTGGAACGTAAGTTGGTACAATTGGGTATCTACCCAGCCGTTGACCCACTTGCTTCAAGCTCACGTGCCTTGGCACCTGAAATTGTTGGAGAAGAGCACTATGCAGTTGCTGCTGAAGTAAAACGTGTTCTTCAACGTTACCATGAATTGCAAGATATTATTGCTATCCTTGGTATGGATGAGCTTTCTGATGAAGAAAAGACCTTGGTTGCTCGTGCTCGTCGTATCCAGTTCTTCTTGTCACAAAACTTCAACGTTGCTGAACAATTTACTGGTCAACCAGGTTCTTATGTTCCAGTTGCTGAAACTGTTCGTGGCTTTAAGGAAATCCTTGATGGTAAACACGACCACTTGCCAGAAGATGCCTTCCGTGGTGTAGGTTCTATCGAAGATGTGATTGCAAAAGCTGAAAAAATGGGATTTTAAGAGGTGATCTATGGCTCAGTTAACTGTCCAGATCGTGACACCAGATGGTCTCGTCTATGATCACCATGCCAGCTTTGTATCAGTTCGAACTCTGGATGGTGAGATGGGAATCTTGCCACGACATGAAAATATGATTGCAGTTTTAGCAGTTGATGAGGTTAAGGTTAAACGTGTAGATGATGAAAATCACGTGAACTGGATTGCAGTGAACGGAGGCGTTATCGAAGTTGCCAATGGCGTTGTCACAATTGTTGCTGACTCTGCAGAACGTGCTCGTGATATCGACGTTAGTCGTGCAGAACGTGCCAAACTTCGAGCAGAGCGTGAAATTGAAGAAGCACAAGACAAACACTTGATTGACCAAGAACGTCGTGCGAAGATTGCACTGCAACGTGCCATTAACCGTATTAATGTCGGAAATAGACTATAAGAAAAAAATGAACTTGAGTTACCAAGTTCATTTTTTATGTTTTCTTAAGGGGCAAAACTGATGCAGACTGCTTCTGGGACATGGAAGTCATTAGAAAGTTCTGCTAGACGTCCAGTTTCAGAGTTGCGTTTAAAGACGGTTGCATTGTCAGAGTCTTGATGGACAGCAATGACAAATTCTTGGTCTGGTGTCAAATCAAAATCACGTGGAGTCTGACCATGTGTCGGAACGATTTCTAACAACTCTAAGCTACCGTCCGCAAGAATTGTATATACTGCGATAGAATCATGACCCCGGTTAGAGGCGTAGAGGTATTTACCATCTTTAGAGAGACGAATAGCAGCAGTACCATTAAAGCCTTCATAACCGTCTGGTAGAGTTGAAATGACTTGCATGCGTTCAAATTCGCCAACACCATCGTAGATTAGAACCTCGATAGTGCTATTGAGTTCACAAATGAGATAAGCGATTTTATAATGGTTATGGAAAATAATATGGCGTGAGCCTGCTCCTGGCTGGCTATGATAGGTATAGAGCTTAGATAATTTTCCTTCTGAATCAAGATCATAAGTAATTACTTGGTCAGTACCCAAGTCGCAGGTCACTAGATAGTGGTCAGGTGTTAAATCTGAATAGTGAACATGTGGAGAAGCTTGATTTTCATGTGGACCTTGGCCGCTGTGTTGATCCACATCACTAAGTAGAAGACGACCATCTTCCTGGCGTTTATAAACAAGTACCTGTCCTTTATGGTAGTTGGCAGCATATACCAAATCACGCTTTTCATCCACGGCAACATAACAGTGGGGAGCTCCTTCTTCAACGACATGATTTAATAAGGTACCATTAGTTTGATAGGCTGCAATTCCACCCTTATCGTCTTGACTACCAACAGTGTATAAATGTTGATGCTGGTCAAAGGCAAGGTAGGTTGGACTTGGCTCAGTAGCAAAAAGTTCTAGATTTGAAAGCTGACCAGTTTCTGTATCAAAGTCTGCCTTGTAAATCCCTTGGGAAGTCCGACGTGTATAAGTTCCAAAATAAACAGTTTCTTTCATAACTTTACCTCTAAAATAAAGATAAGACTATTATATCACAAAAATTGTAGTTGGAGGAATTCTATAACACATAATTAAACATAATAAAATATTAAATTTAACTTGTTTTTGTATTGATTTCCTTTTGAAAAGTGCTATAATAATCCTATACAAATTGCAAAGGAGTTTGTTTATGAAAAAACATGTTTTCTTAGCAGCAGGAGTTGCTGTACTCTCGGCAGCTGTCCTAGCCGCGTGTTCATCTGGTAATGTTAATAAAGAAGCAAATAAACCAGTTACTTATGCCTATGTATTTTCATCAGATCCTTCGACTCTGGATTATACAGTTTCTGGAAATGTCAGCACTAAACAGGTCACAGGTAACGTTATTGACGGTTTGCTTGAAAATGACCAATATGGCAATCTGGTTCCATCAGTTGCAGAAGATTGGACTGTTTCCAAAGATGGTTTAACCTATACCTATAAAATCCGTCAGGGAGTCAAATGGTATACCAATGAGGGGGAAGAGTATGGTGAAGTCAAGGCTCAGGACTTTGTAACTGGTCTGAAACATGCAGCAGATAAGAAATCACAGGCTCTTTATCTCGTACAGGATTCTATCAAAGGATTGGATGACTATGTAAATGGGAAAACAACAGATTTTTCTAGTGTTGGGGTAAAAGCAACTGACGATTATACTGTAGTCTATACTTTGAATCATCCAGAATCTTTCTGGAATTCAAAAACAACAATGGGAGTCCTTGCACCAGTTAATGAAGACTTTTTAGCTTCTAAAGGAGATGACTTTGGTAAACCAACGGATGTAACGAGCATTCTCTACAATGGGCCTTATCTCCTCAAAGGTCTTACATCTAAGTCTTCTATCGAAATGACCAAAAATCAAAACTACTGGGATAAACAAAATGTCTTTATTGATGATATCAAGTTATCCTTCTTTGATGGTCAAGATGCAGACTCTCTAGGACGCGGTTTTGATGAGGGACACTATCCAGCTGCACCTCTCTTTAAAAACTCTGCCAACTATGAACGTCTAAAAGAAAAGTACAAGGATAATATTGTATACAGTCAACAAAGAGGTGGCGTATTCTATATGTCTACTAATATCGACCGTGTAAATTACAATCACACTGCTAAAACAAGTGATGCAGAAAAAACTTCTACTAAGAAAGCCTTGTTAAACAAAGATTTCCGTCAAGCCTTGGCTTTTGCGGTAGATCGTAAAGCAGGGATCTCTCAAGTATTTGGTGATGAAGTAGGACCTCGTAAGTTACGGACAAGTTTCACTCCTCCAACATTTGTTCAAGTAGGAGATCAAACATTTGGTCAAGTTACTAAGACAGAATTGGATAAATTGGATAATGTCTGGAAAGATGTCAGTCTTGATGATGCCCAAGATTCACTACATAGTGTAGATAAAGCCAAAGCTAAGTTTGAAGCTGCTAAGAAAACCCTTCAAGCTGAAGGAGTACAGTTCCCAATTCATTTAGATTTGCCAATTTCTTCATCAAATCCAGATTTTATTCGTCAGGTTCAGTCTTATAAACAATCCATTGAGGAAGCCTTAGGCTCTGACAATGTAGTTGTTGATATTCAACAAGTTTCTGATGACGAATTGGGAAGTATGACTACTCTAGCTACTTCCAATGCAAATACTGACTGGGATATTAATGCAGTCAGTGGTTGGACTCCAGACTTTGCTGATCCATCGACTTATCTAGATGTATTTGATCCAACTTCAGGTCCAAGTCTCCTAAGTGCTCTTGGTGTGGCACCAGGAACAGACAATCCAGTTATTAAAACAGTTGGATTGGATAAATACAAAGAACTGATTGATGATGCAAATAGTGAGAAAACAGACCTTCAAAAACGTTATTCCAAATATTCTAAGGCTCAAGCTTGGTTGTCAGATAGTGCACTTGTTATTCCAGTATACTCTGATGGTGCTCAAATGCTAGTGACGAAAATGGTTCCTGGCAGTGGTGCCGGTGGCTGGGTAGGTGACAAGACTAGTGAAAATAGCTACAAGTATCTGAAAATCCAAGATAAGATTGTCACTACTAAAGAAATGGATGAGTTCCGCAAGAAATTTGCTGATGAAAAAGCCAAATCCAATGCTGATTATCAGAAGAACTTAGACCGTCATATTCAAGACTAATCGAATCTCCTCTTTTGAGGAGATTTTTTATGTTGCTGTCTCCATGTAAGCACTTTAAAAAAGAGTTATTTTGATTTAAAAATGGTATAATGAGAGAACAATAGAAAGGAAGTATTTATGGAGCAAAAAGAGAAACATTTTAGCCTATCTTGGTTTTTCAAGTGGTTTTTGGATAACAAGGCCATTACGGTATTTTTGGTAACCTTATTATTGGGACTCAATCTGTTTATTTTAAGCAAGATTAGTTTCTTATTTTCACCTGTTTTAGACTTTTTGGCAGTCGTGATGTTGCCAGTCATTCTATCTGGTTTGCTATATTATTTATTAAATCCTATTGTTGATTGGATGGAGAAGCATAAGGTGAATCGTGTTATAGCTATCACTATTGTCTTTGTCATCATCGCTCTTTTTATCATTTGGGGCTTGGCAGTAGCTATTCCAAATCTGCAACGTCAAGTTTTAACATTTGCAAGAAATGTACCAATCTACCTCGAAGATGCTGATCGAGTTATTGATGATTTGGTCACCAAGCGTTTACCAGATGATTTCAGACCTCAGTTAGAACAAGTTTTGACAAACTTCTCAAGTCAGGCTACAGTTTGGGCAAGTAAGGTTTCATCTCAAGCAGTCAACTGGGTGAGCGCCTTTATTAGCGGGGCTTCTCAAGTGATTGTTGCCTTGATTATCGTTCCGTTCATGCTCTTTTATCTCTTACGTGATGGAAAAGGCCTACGTCACTATTTGACCCAATTCATGCCAACGAAATTGAAAGAACCTGTTGGACAAGTTTTATCAGATGTGAACCAGCAGTTGTCCAATTATGTTAGAGGGCAAGTAACAGTGGCTATTATTGTAGCGGTAATGTTTATGATTTTCTTCAAGATTATTGGTCTACGCTATGCAGTTACGTTGGGAGTTACTGCTGGTATTTTAAATCTGGTTCCTTATTTGGGTAGCTTCTTAGCCATGCTTCCTGCCCTAGTATTGGGCTTGATTGCTGGGCCAGTCATGCTTTTGAAAGTAGTGATTGTCTTTATCGTAGAACAAACTATTGAAGGCCGTTTTGTCTCTCCATTGATTTTGGGAAGTCAATTAAACATCCATCCTATTAATGTTCTCTTTGTTTTGTTAACTTCAGGATCCATGTTTGGTATCTGGGGAGTCTTGCTCGGTATTCCAGTTTATGCCTCTGCTAAAGTTGTCATTTCAGCGATTTTTGAATGGTATAAGGTAGTCAGTGGCCTATATGAAGTAGAGGGAGAGGAAGCTAAGAGTGAACAATAGTCAACAGATGTTACAGGCTTTGGAAGAGCAAGATTTAACCAAGGCTGAGCACTATTTCGTCAAAGCTTTAGAAAATGATCCAAGTGACCTTCTGTATGAGTTAGCTACTTATCTTGAAGGAATTGGTTTTTATCCTCAGGCCAAGGAAATTTACCTGAAAATTGTAGAAAATTTTCCAGAGGTTAATCTTAATCTAGCAGCTATTGCTAGCGAGGATGGTCAAATCGAAGAAGCATTTGCCTACCTTGAGGAAATCAAATCTGACAGTGACTGGTATGTTTCGGCTTTGGCTCTGAAGGCAGACTTTTACCAGTTGGAAGGTTTGACAGATGTGGCGCGTGAGAAATTATTGGAGGCCTTGACTTACTCAGAAGATCCTCTCTTGATATTGGGATTAGCAGAGTTGGATAGTGAGTTGGAAAATTACCAAGAAGCTATTCAAGGCTATGCCCAGTTAGATAATCGTACTATTTATGAGCAAACAGGCATTTCTACCTATCAACGAATTGGCTTTGCCTATGCCCAGTTAGGGAAATTTGAAACGGCTACAGAGTTTTTGGAAAAAGCCCTGGAGTTAGAATACGATGACCTAACAGCTTTTGAGTTAGCCAGTCTTTACTTTGATCAAGAAGAATACCAAAAAGCTGTCCTCTACTTTAAGCAGCTTGATACCATTTCACCTGACTTTGAAGGATATGAGTATGGTTATAGTCAGGCCTTGCATAAGGAACATCAGGTTCAAGAAGCCCTGCGTATTGCTAAGCAAGGTTTGGAGAAAAATCCTTTTGAAACAAGACTCTTGTTAGCAGCTTCACAATTTTCTTATGAATTGCATGATGCTAGTGGTGCAGAGAACTACCTCCTTACTGCTAAAGAAGATGCTGAGGATACAGAAGAAATTTTACTCCGTTTAGCAACTATTTATCTAGAACAGGAACGTTATGAGGACATTCTAGACTTACAAAGTGATGAGCCAGAAAATCTTTTGACCAAGTGGATGATTGCTCGTTCCTATCAAGAGATGGACGATTTGGATACTGCCTACGAGCATTACCAAGGGTTGGTAGGAGATTTGAAGGATAATCCAGAGTTTCTGGAACACTATATCTATCTCTTGCGTGAATTAGGTTACTTTAAGGAAGCAAAAGTCAATGCTCAAACTTACTTAAAACTGGTTCCAGATGATGTTCAAATGCAAGAACTATTTGAGAGATTGTAAGAATATATTTTTAAAAACTGTATCTAATCATTTTTGATAGATATAGTTTTTCTTTTTCAAATAGAATTTTTTTACAAAAATTCTTGGTTATTTTGTTTATTTATGCTATAATAGGAACAATTATTTTTAGGAGGTGCAGTATGTCTTATTTGTTTGAGATATTACCGAGTTTATTGAGCGGTGCAAGCATGACTTTACAGGTTTTTGCACTGGTCTTGATTTTTTCTATTCCCTTGGGCGTTTTGATTGCCTTTGCCTTGCAAGTCCATTGGAAGCCCCTCCATCATCTGATTAACATTTATATTTGGATTATGCGAGGTACACCCTTGCTCTTACAATTGATCTTTATCTATTATGTGCTCCCAAGCATTGGGATTCGTTTGGACCGTCTTCCTGCGGCTATCATTGCCTTTGTTTTGAATTATGCGGCTTACTTTGCTGAAATTTTCCGTGGAGGGATTGATACCATTCCTAAAGGTCAATATGAGGCTGCCAAGGTCTTGAAGTTTAGTCCCTTTGACACAGTGCGCTATATTATTTTGCCCCAAGTGACCAAGATTGTTCTTCCTAGTGTCTTTAATGAGGTTATGAGTTTGGTCAAGGATACCTCTCTGGTCTATGCTCTGGGTATTTCTGACCTTATCTTGGCGAGTCGAACAGCTGCCAACCGTGATGCTAGTCTTGTTCCTATGTTCTTGGCAGGAGCCATTTACTTGATTTTGATTGGGATTGTGACCATTCTTGCCAAAAAAGTTGAGAAGAAGTACAGTTACTATAGATAGGAGGCTACCATGTTAGAATTACGAAATATCAATAAAGGCTTTGGTGGAAAGCAAATTTTATCTAATTTCAGTCTAAAAATTCCTGAAAAGCAAATCCTAGCCATCGTTGGGCCTTCTGGTGGAGGTAAGACAACCCTCTTACGTATGCTTGCAGGTCTTGAAACCATTGATTCAGGGCATATCTTTTATAATGGAGAACCTTTAGAACTGGATGAATTGGAGAAGCGCAATCTACTGGGATTTGTCTTCCAAGATTTTCAACTGTTCCCTCATCTATCAGTTCTAGACAATTTGACCTTATCGCCTGTGAAAACCATGGGGATGAAGCAGGAAGAGGCTGAGAAGAAGGCGCGAGGGCTTTTGGAACAGTTGGGGCTAGTAGGACATGCAGATGCTTATCCCTTCTCACTATCTGGTGGGCAAAAGCAGCGTGTGGCCTTGGCGCGTGCTATGATGATTGACCCAGAAATCATAGGTTATGATGAGCCGACTTCTGCCCTGGATCCAGAATTGCGCTTGGAAGTGGAAAAACTAATCTTGCAAAATAGGGAACTTGGGATGACGCAGATTGTGGTTACCCACGATTTACAATTCGCTGAAAATATCGCAGATCAGATTCTCAAGGTTGAGCCCAAGTAGGAGGTGCCAATGACTAATAAGAAAATTGCTTTAGTATTGGTTTCTATCCTGACTCTCTTTTTAACGGCTTGTACTCAGAAGGCTAGCGATCCAAAGCAGGATAACTGGGATAAATATCAAGAGCAGGGGACCATTACTATTGGTTTTGACAATACCTTTGTACCTATGGGATTTGAAGAAAAGAATGGACAGTATACAGGCTTTGATATTGACTTAGCACAAGCTGTCTCAGAAAAATTAGGTTTCAAGATTCAATTTCAGCCAATTGACTGGGATATGAAGGAGACGGAACTGCAAAATGGAACTATTGATGCCATCTGGAATGGGTATTCTGCCACTGATGAACGCCGAGAGAAGGTTGCTTTTAGCATTCCATACATGGAAAATCAGCAAGTTCTGGTTGCGAAGAAAAACCAGCAGATCCATTCAGTAGAGGATATGAAGGATAAGACCTTGGGAGCCCAAGCAGGATCCTCTGGTTATCTAGACTTTGAAGCGCAGCCAGATTTATTGAAAAATCGTGTTAAAGACCAGAAAGCCAATCAATATCAGAGTTTCAATGAAGCCTTGATTGATTTGAAGAATGATCGAATTGATGCCTTGTTGATTGACCGAGTGTATGCTAATTACTATCTTCAGTCTGAGGGGATATTAAATGACTACAATGTCTTTTCGGCTGGATTTGAAAGTGAATCCTTTGCAGTCGGAGTTAGACCAGCTGACAAAAGATTACTACAAGCTTTAAACCAAGCTTTTGTTCAACTTTACCAAGAAGGGAAGTTCCAAGAGATTAGCCATAAATGGTTTGGAGAAGATGTAGCAACCAAAGAAGTGAAAAGTAGAGATTGAGTTTTTACTCAGTCTCTTTTTGTATCGAAAAATCCTCTGGCAAGTACCAGAGGATAAGAGGTTATTTCATTGTTGGGAAGAGTAATACATCACGTATAGTAGTTGTATCAGTGAGTAGCATGCAGAGACGATCGATACCGATTCCCAAACCACCTGTTGGTGGCATACCGTATTCAAGGGCCTCGATGTAGTCATAGTCGATGCCTGTCGCTTCATCGTCACCAAGTTCTTTGGCTTTAGCTTGGGCTTCAAAACGGCTAAGTTGGTCGATTGGGTCATTGAGCTCAGTAAAGGCATTACCGTACTCCTTAGTCATGATGAAGAGCTCGAAACGGTCAGTAAAGCGTTCGTCTTCAGGAT
Source organism: Streptococcus mitis (assembly GCF_023109515.1). Taxonomy (GTDB): domain Bacteria; phylum Bacillota; class Bacilli; order Lactobacillales; family Streptococcaceae; genus Streptococcus; species Streptococcus mitis_CS. The sequence continues at coordinate 795,893 of NZ_JALDUM010000001.1, read as the reverse complement.
TTTTCTTAGCTAGTGGAGATACAGCTACTGGATGTCCATAGACAAAGGTTGGTTGGATTAAGGTTTCTTCAACAAACTCTTCAAAGAAGGCATTGATGATGTGGCCAACTTCAGTGTAGTGTTTCTCAACTGGAACTTTCTTCTCAGCAGCGATAGCTTTGGCTTCCTCGAAAGTCATGTCTTGCCAGAAATCGACACCAGTAATTTCTTTGATAGCATCCACCATATGAACACGTTTAAATGGTTCGTTAATCTTGATTTCAGTACCTTGATAGTTGACTGGACCATCGCCTTTGACTGATTTAGCAGCGTGTTGGATAATGCCTTCCGTCAAGTCCATGATATCTTGGAAGTCTGCATAAGCTTGGTAAACTTCGATAGAAGTGAACTCAGGGTTATGAGTAGCGTCCATTCCTTCGTTACGGAAGATACGGCCAATTTCGTAGACGCGTTCCATACCACCGACGATAAGGCGTTTCAAGTGAAGCTCAGTTGCGATACGAAGCACCATATCAATGTTTTGGGCATTGTGGTGGGTGATAAATGGACGGGCTGCCGCACCACCAGCTTCGTTGTGAAGAACAGGTGTTTCCACTTCAAGGAAACCTTTTTGATCAAGGTAACGACGGATTTCAGAAATGATTTTTGAACGAGTGACAAAGCGCTCAAAGCTTTCACGGTTAGAAATCAAGTCAAGGTAACGTTTACGGTAAATTGTTTCAACGTCTGTCAAACCGTGGAATTTCTCAGGGAGTGGGCGAAGTGCTTTAGACAAGTGAGTGATGTGAGTAGCTTTGATAGAGAGTTCTCCCATATCTGTACGCATCACTTCACCTTCGACACCAAGGAAGTCACCAAGGTCTGCTTTTTTGAAGATTTCATAGTTTTCTTCACCGACAGCATCCTTACGAACGTAAATCTGGATTTGACCTTCGCGGTCTTGAAGGTGGGCAAAACCTACTTTACCTTTACCACGTTTGGTTACCAAGCGTCCTGCGATAGTAGCTGTTTCGTTTTTATCATGTAATTGTTCTTTATCGAGGTCGGCATATTTATCTTTTAATTCTTGTGAATTTGCAGTGCGTTCAAAGCGTTTTCCGAAAGGATCGATTCCTTGTTCACGAAGCGCAGCCATTTTTTCACGGCGAACGATCTGCTGGTCATTTAGTTCTTCCATATGTTCTGTTGACATGGGATCCTCCTAGTTTTACTCAAAATTGAATACGATGAGTCATTTTTTGCGATACTCCCATTTTATCATAAATAGCCAAGAAATTCACGGATAATCTTTCAAAACTAAAAAGAACTTGACGCTAAAATCAAGTTCTGTTATTGATAGGAAGTATCATTCCAAGTATCGAGAGTAAATGTTTCAAAATCATGGGTTTCTAGAATGGTCAGGCTGGCATTTGCTAGACCGCCATCTTTACGAAGAAGAGGTTCTTTATAACCTAGGAGAGTACGAAGACTAGCAGTAAGATTAGCGCCGTGACCGACAATTAGAATACGCTCAGCTGGACTATCTTTTAATGATTTGATAAATTGGATGGTCCGTTGCGTGGTGCTATAGAGGGATTCGGCTCCAAACATTTGAGTGTCAAATTGAGCAAGATTAGATCGAAAAGCTTTGATTTGTTGCGGGTAAATAGCTTCCAAGGTTGCGATTTTCAAACCTTCTAACTTCCCCAGCTGCCATTCACGGAGATTAGAAACACTTTCTAAAGGACAGGGTGTCTTGAGTTGACTTTGGATAATCTCAGCAGATTTGACCGCTCGAGGTAAATCACTTGAATAAATCTGATCGAAAGGAATTTCCTTGAGATACTGCCCTAGTTGTTTTAGGGTGTCAATAGATTCAGGAAGAAGGGGAGAATCTCCGCTAGCACCTTGAAAGCGTCCTTCTTGGTTCCAGACTGTACGACCGTGGCGGACAAAGTAGAGTTTCATTACTTACTGTCCTCCAAGATATCTGCAAAGTCAGCTTTTACAAAGCTAGCCAAGTCTTGTGGTGCGACGATAATGCTGTGACCAACTTCTCCAGCAGAGACAATCATTTGATCCAAGTCTAGAGCGATCTTATCGATAAAAATGGGGTAA